>DASRXO010000949.1:0-5963 GCA_035654095.1 Telluria sp. | reverse complement strand
ACTGGCGGCCGAACTGGGAGGAACCACGACGGTGGCGTCGACCGCGGTGCTGGGCGTGGCGCCCAACCGGGTGGAAGCGCTGGCGTTCGCCTGGCTGGGTTACCGCTTCCAGCAAGGCCAGACCGGCAATCTGCCGGCGGTCACCGGGGCGGCGGGCCCAAGGATCCTGGGCGCGCTCTACCCCGCGTAAGACTCAGACCGAGAACGAGGAGCCGCAGCCGCAGGTCGAGGTGGCGGTCGGATTCTTGATGACGAACTGGGCGCCTTCGAGGTCGTCCTTGTAGTCGATCTCGGCGCCCACCAGGTATTGGTAGCTCATCGAATCGATCAGCAGCTGGACCCCGTTCTTGACCATGGTGGTGTCGTCCTCGTTCACGATCTCGTCGAAGGTGAAGCCGTACTGGAAGCCGGAGCAGCCGCCACCCTGCACGAACACGCGCAGTTTGAGGTCGGGATTGCCCTCTTCCTCGATCAGCTGGGCGACCTTCTGGGCCGCGCTGTCGGTGAAGATGATCGGCGACGGGATAACGTCTTGCATTTCTGCAACTGCATTCATGTGTGACTCCGTGTGTAAATCAGGTTGAACCCATTATAGACCCTTGGCGCGACTCATGCTTCGGCCGCGCTGTCGGCGGCAGCGAATGCCGGCGCCAAATGAAACACCGGCTCGCCCGCCGCCTGGTGGGTCAGTTGCCCGGTGACCATCGCGCCGCCGTGCATTTCGAGCAGTTTGTAGTGGACATCCCCTACAATACGGCCTTTTGGCTGCAATTCAAGCAGTTCCGACGAATAAACATGGCCGGCGATATAGCCGTTGACCACCAGGTGGGCGCAGCGCACCTCGCCCTGGATGCGCGCGTGCTCGGAAACGATCAAGACGCTTTCGGCGCCGTCGCCGGCGATGACGTTGCCGTGGACTTCGCCGTCGATGCGCAAGCCGCCGGTGAAGCAGAGGTCGCCCTCGATGCGGGCGGAGATGCCGACCAGGCTATCCATTTCGCTTTTCGCGTTACGACCGAACATGATGGGCACTCCTCAGGAGAACGCAAGCCCCGGGCTTGCAAAATCGACCAGAACTTTGATCAATTTACCGCCCTCGACATGACACGCTTTGATCTGGATCGTATCGCGGGCCGATCAAGGCAGCAGGGCGATCTGCTGCAGGCCGGTCGTTTCCTCCAGGCCGAACATCAAATTCATGCACTGGACCGCCTGGCCGGAGGCGCCCTTGACCAGGTTGTCCTGCACCACCAGCACCACCACGGTGTTGCCGTTGTCGGGGCGGTGCAACGCCAGGCGCAGCATGTTGGCGCCGCGGGTGCTGCGGGTTTCCGGGTGCGAGCCGAAGGGCATGACGTCGACGAAGGGCAAGTCCTGGTACTGCCGCTCGAACAGCGCCTGCAGGGCGGCGTTATCGATCTCCCTGGTCAGGCGCGCATACAGGGTCGAATGCATGCCGCGGATCATCGGCACCAGATGGGGCGTGAAGATCAGGCCGATTTTCTGGTCGGTGAAACGCTGCAGCTGGGCCACGGTTTCCGGCGTGTGGCGGTGGCCCGAGACGCCGTAGGCCTTGAAGTTGTCGCTGGCTTCCGAGAACAGGGTGCCGATCTCGGCCCTGCGGCCGGCGCCGGAGACGCCCGATTTGGCGTCGGCGATCAGCGCACCCGCGTCGACCAGCCCAGCCTTCAGTAGCGGGTAGAAGCCCAGCTGCATGGTGGTCGGATAGCAGCCGGGATTGGCGATCAGGCGGGCGGCTTGCACCGCCTCGCGATTGAGCTCGGGCAGGCCGTAGACCGCCTCGGCCAGCAGCTCGGGGCAGGTATGGGGGATCTTGTACCATTGTTCGAAGGTGGCCTGGTCTTTCAGGCGGAAATCGGCCGCGAGGTCGATCACCTTGACGCCGGCTTGCAGCAGCGCGGGGGCCTGGGCCATGGCCACGCCGTGCGGGGTGGCGAAAAACACCACGTCGCATTCGGTGAGATCGACCTTGTCGGGCGCCGAAAAGGCCAGCGCCACGCGGCCGCGCAGCGAGGGGAACATATCGGCCACGGGCAAGCCGTCTTCCTTGCGCGACGTGATGGCCGTCAGCTGCACACCGGGATGTGCAGCGAGCAGGCGCAGCAACTCCACGCCCGTGTATCCGGTCCCGCCGACGATGCCAACCTTGATCATGTTCTTATTCCTTGGACAGTGAAGTCAATCAGGCTGCAATTTTAACAGCGGCCGCCATTTGGCGCGCGCGCCAACCCCGTGGGGTCACATCTGACATTCGTACATTTCGCTAGCGAAATGTACGAATGTCAGATGTGACCCCATTGAAAAGGCAATCGGGATAGGGGCGGCTAGCGTTGCTAGCCGGTCCCCTCCCACACCACCCGGCATGCGGGTCCGCACCGGGCGGTTCGAGAAGTTGAGGTTATGTGAGACGAGGCATGCCAAGGCGGTCGAAGTAGGCAATCGTCAGCACATTGTTCAGCGCCATCGCACTGTTGCGCCACCAGCGGCGGCTGTTCTTCGCCACCAGTAGCGCCACCTTGGGTTTCGCGCCAAGGCTCATCAGCTCCCGATAGATCGTTGATCCATGCCTCCAGTGTTTCAGCTGGATGGCCCGTAGACGGTGACGCATCCATTCGTCCAGTCTTTGCAGGACGCTTGGTGTTTGCGCCAGTCCATAGTAGGCCTTCCAACCCAGCACATAAGGGCGTAGATTTTCGATCACCTCGTTGATGCTACGGCCACCGGATCGGCAGGTGAGCCACCTGATCCTTTGCCGGAACGTCTCCAGCGCCTTCCTCGACACTGCACGTTTTACCGCTTGTCCCCGGGCCAACCATAACCCATAGCCCAAGAATTTCCGGCCAAACGCACTAGCGACTGCACTTTTCGATTCATTGATCTTCAAGTGCAATTTGTCGTAGCGGCGCTTGAGCAGAGCCATCACCCGCTCCCCAGCTTTCAGGCTGCGCACGTAAACGTTACAGTCGTCTGCATAGCGAGCGAAGCGATGACCCAGTCGTTCCAGCTCACGATCCACCTCATCGAGAAGCACATTGGCCAGCAGCGGCGAGAGCGGACCACCTTGCGGCGTTCCCTCTGCACGCTCGACCACCACTCCGCCATCCATGATCCCTGCGTTCAGGTAGGCGCGCACCAGCCGGATCACGCCGGTGTCGTTCACGCGTTTGCTGAGGCGGTCGATCAGGATGTCGTGGTTGACGCGGTCGAAGAATTTCGACAGATCAACGTCGACCACAATGCGGTAGCCGTCTTGCACATGCTGCTGTGCTGACAGCACGGCGTCACGGGCTCGGCGGCCGGGTCGGAACCCATGGCTGTGTTCACTAAAAGTAGGATCGATCAGCGGTTGTAGCACCTGCAACAGTGCTTGCTGAATCAGCCGGTCGGTCACGGTGGGTATTCCCAACTCCCGTTCACCGCCGTCCGGCTTCGGAATGCCAACGCGCCGTACCGGCTTGGGCCTGTACGTGCCTTCCATCAATTGCTGCCGGATGGTTGGCCAAGCGTGCTTCAGGTGCTGTCCGGACTGGGCAATGTCCAGTCCATCGACACCGGCGGCTCCCTTATTCGCCTTCACGCGTTTCCACGCGCGTTGCATGTTCTCCCTCGCAAGCGCTTGCATGAGCAAGTCTTGCCCTGCGCCTCCCGGCTCCTGTCGCGGGAATCGTGTTTCATCGCTGGGCGCTTTGGACGAGGCTTCACCCCGCCTTACCGCGACCCGCCCCGCTGATGCGGGCATCTGATGCCGTACATGATTCATCGACAAGGCGTTTGACGCTCCTTCTCGTTCGGCCCTTCGCCCAGACTGCGGCTACTACGGCCTCTGCTGACTTCTCGCTCCGGCTTGCACCGTCGCCCTTTCAGGCATGAAGCGAGATCTCCCCAGGTAAGAACGCACTCCTTCCCTGCACAACCGCCGAATTTACGCCGCTTCGCCTTGACCACGAGAGCTTCGCGGTTTCATGCCCGCTCGCCCTGCTCGGCAGCGCCTTTTATCCGATTCTTGTCCATCGGCTCGCAGGTTCGATCCACGCTTCCTCTCCACGGTCGGTCGCCCTTCCGCAGTTGCGCTTCACTTCGCTCGCTGTGGTCAGCTTGCGGGAGGACTTGCACCTCCAAGAGTGCGCCCATGCTGGGCGCACATAAAAAAAGCCGCCGGACCTTGCGGTCGGCGGCTTCGGGAAGCGGCGAAAAATTAACGCTTCGAGAATTGCTTTGCGCGGCGAGCTTTGCGCAGACCCACTTTTTTACGCTCGACTTCACGTGCATCGCGGGTCACGAAACCGGCACGCGCCAGGTCGGGCTTCAATGCCGCGTCGTAGTCGATCAGCGCGCGGGTGATGCCGTGGCGCACCGCGCCGGCCTGGCCGGACTCGCCGCCGCCGTGCACGTTCACCTTGATGTCGAAACGCTCGACGTTGCCGGTCAGTTCCAGCGGCTGGCGGATGACCATCAGGCCGGTCTCGCGCGAGAAGTACTCGGCCGCAGGCTTGCCGTTGACGATGATTTGGCCAGTGCCAACCTTGATGAACACGCGAGCGACTGCACTCTTGCGACGGCCGGTGCCGTAATTGTAGTTACCGATCATGTCAGCTCCTTAGAGAACGAGTGCTTTAGGTTGCTGCGCGGCGTGCGGATGGGAACCTTCCGCGTACACTTTCAGCTTCTTGATCATCGCGTAGCCGAGCGGGCCCTTGGGCAGCATGCCCTTGACCGCTTTTTCCAGCGCGCGACCCGGAAAACGCTGTTGCATTTTCAGGAAATTGGTCTCGTAGATGCCGCCTGGGTAGCCGCTGTGACGGTAGTACGTCTTGGCGGTCGCCTTGGTGCCGGTCACGCGCAGTTTGCCTGCGTTGATGACGACGATAAAGTCGCCGGTGTCGACGTGCGGAGTGAATTCCGGTTTGTGTTTGCCGCGCAGTCGGAGTGCCACTTCGCTGGCAACACGTCCGAGGATCAAGTCCGTCGCGTCAACCACGAACCAATCGCGCTGGACTTCATGTCCTTTAGCGGAAAAAGTTTTCATGTTGACTTCCTATTCATTAAATCGCTCAAATGGTGGTTCCGCCCTTGCTGCCTGCGGACTCTGCCTTATTGTCTTTCCTGAGCAAACGGAAAGCCGGCAATCATAGCGCACTTCCCGCGCCAGCGTCAAGCCGGCTGTGGCGCGGTCGCCCGCGCCGGCCCGGAATAATGCTCGAGCCCGCTTAGACAATTCGCAATCGGCGGCCGCCGGCCCCGCCCTAGACTCGTGATCCCCCCACTTATTTTGGAGCGATCATGATCAATTTCCCCCGCCAACTGCGGCACAGCTCAGGCGCCCCGCTGCTGCTCGACGACAGCCGTTTGCTGCTGTCTTTCCTGCGTCCGGCCGAGCGCGCCGAACTCGCGCGCCTGCTGGCCTCGCTCGACCTGGCGCTCGAAAACGGCGACGCCGAACCGGCCGTTCCCGGCGAAACCGTGAACCACAGCAGCCGCCGCTTCTGGGTCCAGGCCCGCCAGCCGATCCATCAAGAGCGTTTCGACATGATTGAAAAAACATTAACGCCGCTCGGCCTCGACTGGGCCGGCCCGGTCTACCGGCTGACCGGCCAAGGCGGCCGCCGTGCCCTGCTGACCCCGCTGCCGAACGTGATCCTGGTGCGCCTGCGCCAGCGCGGCCTGGTCGCCGGCCCCGATCTCGCCGCCCCGATCGCCGCCGCCACCGACGGCGGCGCCGAGCCGGTGCTGCAGGAGGTGCCGGAAAAATCGCGCTACCTGAACGGTTTCCGCTACTACCTGATCGCCAACGTCCGCCAGGTCAACGCCTACCAGTTGATGGCGCGCATCGAGCGGGCCGGCAACGAGGCGATCGCCGACGTCCAGTTCGAAACCATGTCCCATTGCTGGGCGAACAGGGTATCGCTGGGGCTGACCGCGGTCGGGGTCAGCAGCGGCATGGT
>DASRXO010000948.1:0-3046 GCA_035654095.1 Telluria sp. | reverse complement strand
AATCGATCAGGCGCACAAAATCGCCACGTGTTTCGCCAGCCATTTGATACTGGACCGGCACGCCATTGATCAGCAGGCGGTGGAAGGCGCGGTTGGCCGACAGCAGCACCGGGGTACCAAGGTTCAAGACCTGTTGCAACGCATCTTCAAGAGCGACCAGTGGCAGCAGAGGATTGAGCCGGTTGATCGCGGCGCGCAAGCGGTGGACCAGTACCACCTGGGTATAGTTGCTACGCTCGGGCGCACTGCCATCGACGGCGATGTCGGGACCGTAGACGTGGCTGTAGCCGACATCAGCCAGCCAGACAAGTGCTTCTTGTTCGAGTTGATCTTCGGTCATTCGGTCACTTTCCAATGTCCATCCTTGATTCAACATCCGGCAGGCGCAGTTGCCCGGAAATCAGGCGGGGGAGCAGAGCATCACGCAGTTCCGCAATACTGCTGGCCTGCAAAGCGTTTAACGATATTTTCCGCCGTAGTGGAACAACTACCTCGTCAAACGCTTGCAACACGGTCGGCGGTGGAATAACTAAACGCAGTTGCCCAACTTTGCTCTTACTCAATTCGGTTTGGCCAGTAGAGCCCTCACCCATTGCCTGAATTTCTGGCTGCCTAGCCATCAACGCGAGACCAAGATATGCCCAACTTATGGACCTTCCTGCCCGAACGACTGTCACATGAGAATCAACGATAGCCATTTCCGCAAGGTCCAACACTTGGGCAACGCGCCCTAATGTGCCTACGCCAGTTGAATTCACAAGAACGTCACCGACCCTAAGTTCACGCCCCGTGATTTTGCGCTGAACGTGATCGTGTCGGCGTGCCTTACTCAGGTCAAGAGAGAAATCGCGAATACATTTTTGATTGATGACCGCTACGCCGCCATCCTCTACATACTTTGGTGAAATCCCTCTGCTCAGGTAATCACAACATTCAGAAAGCGGCGAGGTATGCCATCCACTCGGCAAGAAGCCCAATTCTGATTCCTCGAAACCGTCGGGAAACAGCGCCGCGGTGGTGGCGTCCATGCCTTCCGGCTCACGGCCTTCCTGCTTGGTGTGTACGGGATCGAAGTCTATAAACCAGGACTTGAACAAGGTCTGGGCAATAGCTTCGAGGGTAGTGTTGGTTTCGCGTAGTAGGGCGATGCGGGCATCCATTGCTCCAGATATTTCGGCGATTTCATTTTGAATTGCTAAAGGAGGCAGTGGCACCACAAATGACTCGATATGCCCTTTCGTAATCGCTCGTCGTGACCCGCCCGCATTAAATGCTTCAACATAGGACTTCACCGCAGGATGTGTGAGATAGCTCAGGACGTACCCCGGAATAGCCTGCTTCTGATCTAAACGTATTATCGAAACATGCTGATTTACACACGCGGGCAAAATGGACTCGGGTACCAGGCAAACTCGCCCAAAGGTGACCCCATCGCCGGTAATATTCAGCAATAGGTCGTTTTTTTCTAGCCTGACGTTTCGCAACCCTTCAGCCTGTTCGTCCGAAATAAACGCCAGCCCATTTTCCGAGAACGCGCGGTCAAAAACATTTTGGCTTCGCACAAGTGCGTAGTTAGTCCGCCGTTCCAAATAAGCTTTTTGCCCCCCGGTTGGGGTTGCTCCAGACCCAATCTTGCGCGAAGCGTCCTTCAGACGAATACGCCTCCAAGAGTCCGGACAAGCTAGCGGCGCTACCAGCCCCTCAGAACTCATACCCCAGCCCTCCCAGCTTCTTGCGTATCGATTGATCCAGTTCCGCGCCTTTGGCCATCTGCTCGCCCAGCGTTTCTGTCAGCTTTTGCATTTTGTCAGCAAAACCATCGTCATCGTCTTCGATGGCTTCGGCGCCGACATAGCGGCCCGGCGTCAGCACATGACCGTGTTTAGCGATTTCGGCCAACGAAACACTGCGGCAATAGCCTGCAACATCAAGATACGCTCCGCCCGACGTGCTCTCGCGGCGCCATGACGCGACTGTGTTGGCGATCTTGTCGATAACTTCATCGGCGAATTCGCATTGCACACGGCTGATCATACTGCCGAGCTTGCGGGCATCAATGAACAACACTTCGCCCTGACGGGCACGCTTTTCCTTGACCAAGAACCACAGACAGGCAGGAATCGAGGTGTTAAAAAACAGTTGACCCGGCAGTGCAATCATCACTTCGACCTTGTCGGCATCAAGCATCGCACGGCGGATGTCGCCCTCGGAATTCTGACTGGATGACATCGAACCGTTGGCCAGCACGATCCCGGCGCGGCCTGTCGATTTGAGGTGATACAGCATGTGTTGCAGCCATGCGTAATTGGCATTGCCCTGCGGCGGCGTACCGTACACCCAACGCGGGTCGCCTTCCAGACTGCCATGCCACCAGTCCGAAATATTGAATGGCGGATTTGCGAGAACGAAATCAGCGCGCAAGTCGGAATGCTGATTGCGAACAAAGGTGTCGGCGGGTTCCTTGCCGAGGTTGAAGTCGATGCCGCGAATGGCGAGGTTCATCGCCGCCAGTCGCCATGTGGTCGGGTTCGCTTCTTGGCCGTAGATCGAAACGTCGCCGATCTTCCCGCCGTGCGCTTCGATGAATTTTTCCGACTGCACGAACATGCCGCCAGAACCGCAGCACGGGTCGTACACCTTGCCGTGATGCGGAGCAAGAACGGCGACCAAGGTCTTGACGATGGAGGCTGGCGTGTAGAACTGCCCGCCCCGCTTACCTTCGGCGCTGGCGAACTGCCCAAGGAAATATTCGTACACCTGCCCGAGCAAGTCGCGCGCGTGGTTCTTGGCGGTATCGCCAGATTCGCCGAAGCCTATCTTCGACACGAGATCGACCAGTTCGCCGAGCTTGCCATCGGGTAGCTGGACGCGTGCATAGCGCTTGTCCAGAATGCCTTTCAGCTTCGGATTTTCAGCCTCGATCAAGGACAAGGCATCATCAATACGCTTGCCGATGTCAGCCTGCTTGGCCTGCGCCCGCAGCGTCTCCCACCGCGCCGCCTCAGACACCCAGAACACGTTGACTTCTTTGTAGTAATCACGGTCT
>DASRXO010000947.1:0-3936 GCA_035654095.1 Telluria sp. | reverse complement strand
GCGCATGATGGCGACCATGCGCGCGGCCGGGCTGGCCTGTCCCGACATGCCGCAGGGTGATAGACTGGACTCGGTTCAGCTGAACAGACTGGTCGACTGAGGAGACGCGCATGAGTACCGATACGCCGGGCGGCCCCGATGCCGCTGCGCTGCTTGACCCGTTCGACATCCGCGTGCTCGCGGTGCTCGCCGAGAAAGAGGCGCTCACTCCCGATAACTATCCGCTGTCGCTGAACGCGATCACCAACGGCTGCAACCAGCTATCGAGCCGCGACCCGGTGATGCAGCTGTCCGACGAGACCGTGCAGGACGTGCTGCAACGGCTCATGCAGCGCAAATTCGTCAACGGCATCACGCAGGCCGGCGCGCGCGTGACCAAGTACGAGCACCGCATGCGCATCAAATGGTCGCTCGAGCAGGACAAGCTGGCCGTGCTCACCGTGCTGATGCTGCGCGGCTTGCAGACCGCGGGCGAGATCCGCACCCGCAGCGGGCGCCTGCACGAATTCAAATCGGTGGCCGAGGTCGAGAGCTGCCTGCAGTTCCTGATCGACAAATACCCACCGATCGTGGCGCGCCTCGCGCTGGCGCCGGGCACCAAGGAACCGCGTTACGGCCACCTGCTGGGCGGCGAGGCGGCCTTGTCGCAGCAGGAGTCGGCGTTCGGCGCGGTCAGTGCGCCGGCGCAGGGCAGCCGCGTGGCGCAGCTGGAACAGGAGCTCGCCGCCTTGCGCGGCGAAGTCGACGAACTCAAGGCCCAGTTCGAGACATTCAAAAAGCAGTTCGAGTAGGGTGGGTACGGTTCACCGTGCCCACGCGGAACCGCTACTTGTAGCTTAGTTCGATCAAGGCGTCGTCGGGCCAGGCCGGATCGCCGATCGGCACCATGAATTGCCACTCGCTGGTCCCGATCTTCAGCGTGCGCTCACCGTCCTTCATGGTCGCGCCGGCCAATTCAGTCGCGGATGTAAAACTCCACTGTATGTCCTTCCTGGCGGCGCACCAATCGCCGCTCAACAGCACCGTGTTGACCATCGCTTTGGCCCAGAACGGGATCTCGGTCTTGGCCATCTCCACCATCACCTTGCATTCGAGCCGCAGGTCGCCGAGGCGGCGCACGTTGTCGGGCAGGCCCGGCGTGCGGATCTCCGGACTCCCGCGGAACATGCCCTTCTTCCGGTTCAAGATCAGGTCGGCATCGTCGGCGCCCGTCAGGCGCGGCAGCGAAAACCTGCCGTTCGGCGCGATGGGTACCATGGTCGACTCGCCGTCGCCGGCGATGCGCAAGGCCAGTCCTTCCATGTTGGCCCGCCCCGCGCTCGAGCGCGGATACATATGGAAGCTCAGTTCGGCCACCTTGGGCGCCAGTGCATGGTTGTCGTCGAAGGTCTCGAAGCCGGCGCGGACGCTGCGGTACGACCGCATCTCCGGATCCTTGATGCCGTCCACCTTGACGCTCTGCACCGGCTCGTCCTGGGCCGCGGCGGCGCCGCAGGCAAGCGCCAGCGCGCACAGCATGGTTACGCTAAGTTTCGTCATCATCAGCCTTCATCCCGCCAACGGCGCAGGCGCATGGCCGCGAAGATCATCGCGCCGCCGGCCAGCGCGCCAAACCACAGTGACGGCTTGCCCAGCATGGCCCAGGAGCGCAGGAACACCGCGCCCGAGTCGAAGGAGTGCGGCGAGGCCACGCTCACCAGCTGCTCGGGCGCGATGCGCTCGAAGGCCAGCCAGATGCCGGGGAACAGGCTGCCCAGCGTGCGCAGGATCACGTGCTCGATGAACCAGTCGACGTTCCAGTCGAAGCCGTACTGCCGGTTCACCAGCTTGACCGCGACGATCGCCAGCAGCGGCACGCCAACCGCCCACAGGAAGACTTTCGAGCGCGCCCAGCTCGACACCATCAGCAGCCAGCCGATGGTCGGCAGCGCCCACAGCACGTACACCGGCAGCAGGCCGAGCACCTTGAACGGCGTCGTATAGAACTCGGGTGTGGAGAGCAGCAGGCCAAACAGGTTCATGCCCTTGACCGCCATGCCGGCCGTCCCCATCAGCACCGCCGTGACCGACACCAGGGTCGCCACCGCGATCGTGATCAGGGGCGCCACCAGCAAGGCCGCGGCCACCTTCGACAGCACGGTCATCTGGTCGGAGATCGGGAGCGACTTCCAGAACAGGATGCTGCGGTCGCGCCGCTCATCGTACATCGCGCCCAGGCAGTAGAAGAACAGCACCACGCCGAGCATCAGGAACAGCGGCGCGGACACCGCCATGTAACCGGCGGCCATCGCGTGCGCCATCGCGGCGCGCGATTCGGGCGGCACCGCGTCGACCTCCGTGCCGTTGACGGTCACGTGGGAGGGCATCCCGTGCGAGGCCACCGTGCCGTACAGTATCGAAGCGCCGATGAAGGCGGTCAGCACCAGTCCCACGATAATCGGCGCCCAGAAGAACATGCCCTTGTGTTCCCAGAATTCGCGCCGCACCAGCCATGTCATCGTTTTCATGCGTATAGTCCTTTCATGGTCGCCACGAACAGGTCGGCGACGCTGGGGTTGCGGGTCTCGCCGAGCGCGGCGAGCTGCTCGCGCGCGACCCCGTCGAACAGCATCACCGACTTGCCGAACACGGTGCGCTGGTCGATCGGCTGCAGCGCGTTGGCCGCGTTCAGTTTGTCGGCGCCGACCATCACCTCGATGTAGCGCTCGCCGACTTCTTCCATCGAGGCCGACAGTACGATCTTGCCGTCGCGGATGAACATCAGGTCGGTCAGGATGTGCTCGACTTCTTCCACTTGATGGGTGGTGATGATGATTGTCTTGTTCTCGTCGAAATAGTCTTCCAGCAGGTTCTGGTAGAACTGCTTGCGGTAGATGATGTCGAGGCCCAGCGTCGGCTCGTCGAGCACCAGCAGCTTGGCGTCGATCGCCATCACCAGCGCCAGGTGCAGCTGCACCACCATGCCCTTGGACATGGCCTTGACCTTCATGTCCGGCTTGAGCTTGGCGTTGGCGATGTAGCGCTCGGCCTTGCTGCGGTCGAACTTCGCATGCACGCCGGCCACGAAGTCGATCGCGTCGCACACCCGCAGCCAGCGCGGCAGGATCGCGACGTCGGCGATGAAGCAGACGTCCTGCATCAGCGCGTCGCGCTGGGTGCGCGGGTCGAGTCCCAGCACCGACAGCTGGCCGTCGAACGGAATCAGTCCCAGCGCGGCCTTCAGGGTGGTGGTCTTGCCCGAACCGTTGGGCCCGATCAGGCCAACGATGCGGCCGGCCGCGATGTCGAAACTGACGTCGTCGACCGCCAGCTGCTTGCCGTAACGCTTGCTCAGGCCCTTGGCGGAAAGCACGGTGCTCATGCTGTACCTCCGGATTGGGCCGCGCGCAGCAGCTGTTCGAGGTCGAGGCCGAGGCGGCGGATGCGCTCGACCATGGCAGGCCATTCTTCGCGCACGAAGCGCTCGCGTTCGCTGGCGAGCAGTTTTTCGCTCGCGCCTTCGGTGACATACATGCCGATCCCCCTTCGTTTTTCTACAAGATTGTCGTCGACCAGTTCCTGGTAAGCCTTGGACACCGTGATCGGGTTGAGTTGGTACTCGGCCGCGATCTGGCGCACCGAGGGCAGGGCATCGCCGGCCTTGAGCACGCCGTCCAGCATCATGCCGATGACCCGGTCCTTGAGCTGGCGGTAAATCGGAGTGTTGTCGTTCCAGCCTATGCTCATGTCAGAACTCCTGTGTGGTGCATGATGCCTCCTGCTGGTGATGTAATGAGGTGGTGTTGTAGTGAACTATAACACTATAAATGCAGAAGTCAAGCACATCCCGTCATTCCCGGGCTCGGCGCCCCCCTTGGCGGGAATCCATAGCGCGCTGGCCAAGTGGCGCGCCATGGATTCCCGCCAAGGGGGGCGCCGAGCCCGGGAATGACGTTG
>DASRXO010000946.1:0-3502 GCA_035654095.1 Telluria sp. | reverse complement strand
AAACCTTAACGTGACGCCGGTCCCCGAACCCGAGACCTATGGCATGATGCTCGCTGGCCTGGGCGTGCTCGGCTTCCTGGCACGCCGCCGCAACGATGGCGATCGCGCTGCATGAGCGGCCGTCCGCATCGAAAACGGAGGCTGCGGCTTCCGTTTTTTTTCGTCCCCGTCTTGCAGAACCAGGATCGCCTATGCGCTTGCGTGCCGCGTTGACCGTGTTGGTCGTGTTGCTGTGCTTGCTCGCCGGCGCGCCGCGCGCATCGGCCCAGTTCGCCGCTAGCGGCGCGCTGCAGGCGGCCCAGCTGGCCATCGTCATCAACGACGACGATCCCAACAGCGTGGCGGTCGGCGACTATTACCGGCGCCGGCGCGCGATCCCGGACGCCAACGTGGTGCACGTGAAAATCCCCGGCAAGCCGCGCCAGCTGGACGCCGAACAGTTCGCCGAGCTCAAGGAGCAGATCGACGCCCAGCTCGGCCCCGAGATCCAGGCCGTGCTGATGATCTGGACCGCGCCCTACGCGGTCGAGTGCAACGCGATCACCGGCGCCTACAGCCTCGGCTTCGACCCGGCGCAGTGCGTCAAGACCTGCGCCGCGGGCCGCCCCAGCGCCTACTTCAATGCGAACGTGGAGCGGCCCTACGGCGAGCTGGGGATCCGGCTATCGATGCTGTTGCCGGCCGACTCGGTCGAGCTGGCCAAGGCCGTGATCGACCGCGGCGTGGCCAGCGGCTTCAAGCTGGTGCCGGCCAGCGCCTACTACCTGGTCACCTCGGAAGCGGCGCGCAACACGCGGGCCGGCTTCTTCCCGCCCTCGGGCAAGATCGCGGCGCGCAAGCTGACCACCAAACTGATCAAGGGCGACGTGCTGGAGGGGGCGCGCGACATCGTCATTTACGAGACCGGCATGGCGCATGTGGACAAGCTCGACACGCTCAAGTTCGTGCCGGGCGCGCTGGCCGATCACCTGACCTCGCTGGGCGGCGACCTGCTCGGCGAGGGCCAGATGAGCAGCCTGCGCTGGCTGGAGGCGGGCGCCACCGCCAGCTACGGCACCGTCAGCGAACCCTGCAACCACTGGCAGAAATTCCCCAATCCCACGGTCCTGCTCAAGCACTACGTGCAAGGCAATACCGCCATCGAAGCCTACTGGAAGAGCGTGGCCTGGCCCACCCAGGGCCTGTTCATCGGCGAACCGCTCGCCGCTCCCTACCGCCGCCGTTGAACCCGCTTGATCCGTTCGGATCAATACGCGGTCATCATGTTGTCATTTTGCGCATTTACTATGTATTTTGCTAATTGACAATACTTTGTGTCAACACTTTAAGCTGAAAAGTATTCCCCGAACGCAAACTCTTCCTCAGACAGGATCTTCAATGAAAAAGCTCGTTGCTTCGATCAATGCCCCAGGGCAGCTCACAGTGCTTGCCGCGCTGCTGGCCGGCATCTGCGCGCCCGCCTTGGCCGCGCCGGGTAGTGTCGTCATCAGCCAGGTGTATGGCGGTGGCGGCAACAGCGGCGCAACCTTCAAGAACGACTTTATCGAGATTTTCAACCGCTCCGGCGATGCGGTGCCGCTGGCCGGCTGGAGCGTGCAGTACGCGTCCGCCGCCGGTACCGGATGGGCGGTCACCAAACTGACCGCGGTGAGCCTGCAGCCGGGTCAGTACCTGCTGGTCCAGGAAGGCGCCGGCGCCAACGGCACCGTCGACCTCGCGTCTGACGTCAACGATACGATCGCGATGGGGGCGGGCGGCGGCAAGGTGGCCCTGGTCTCGAACATTACCGCACTGAGCGGCTCGACGCCGAGCGGGGCCGCCATCGTGGATGTGGTCGGCTATGGTACCGGCACTAATTACTTCGAAGGCACCGGTCCCACGCCGCCAGTCTCGAACACCACCGCTGCGGCGCGCAAGGGCGCGGGCTGCACCGATACCGATAATAATGCTAACGATTTCCTCCAGGCGGCCCCATCGCCGCGCAACAGCAGCACCGCGCTGAACGCCTGCTCGGGGGGCGGCCCGCCGGTCGTTGCGCCTATCGTCGTCAGTTGCCCGGCCAGCCTGTCGTTCCAGCTCGGCGTCGGCGCCTTCGCCGCGCTGTCGGCGACCGATGCCGACAGCATCGTGAACGGCGTCTCGATCACCTCCGGCGGCGTCCCCGGTATCACGCTCGGCGCGCTGACGGCGGCCGGCGCCGCCGGCGGCAGCGCCAGCGTCAACCTGAACGTCGACGCCAGCGTCGCGGCAGGCAGCTATCCGGTGGTGATCACCTTCACCAACGCCGATGCGCAAACCAAGAGCTGCACGGTGAACGTCGCCAGCGTCACGCAGCAGACCATCATGCAGATCCAGGGTTCGGGCGCCACTTCGCCGTTCAACAATGCGGTGGTGACCACCGAAGGCGTGATCACGGTAAAAACCAGCAGCGGTTTCTACATCCAGGACCTGGCCGGCGATAACAATCCCGCCACCTCGGACGCGATCCTGGTGTTTGGCAGCACCACCAACTTCGTGCCGGGCGACCTGGTACGCGTAACCGGCACCATCACCGAATTCACGCCGTCCGGCGGCGATCATTCGATCACCGAATTCAAGAACGTCAGCGCGATCACCAAGGTTTCGGGCGGCAATACGATCACCCCGGTCAACATCACCGCCCCGGCGGCCGACCTGGCCCAGTATGAAAGCATGCTGGTGCACGTGACCAATCCGCTGACCATCAACGACACCAGCTCGCTCGGCGCCTTCGGCGAACTGACCTTGTCGAACGGCCGCCGTGAAGTGCCGACCAATGCCTATCCGGCCGGCTCGGCTGGTGCGCTGGCGATGGCCGCGGCGAATGCCGCCAATGCCATCGTGCTGGGCGACCGCGGCGTGACCAGCCCGATCCCCTTCATCGGCGAAGGCAGCACCGTGCGCGTGGGCGACACCGTGACCGACCTGGTCGGCGTGGTCGACTACGGCGCGATCGGCGGCGGCCTGTCGGGCTTCAAGATTCAGCCATCGACCGAACTGCCGCCGACCATCTCGCGCACCAATGTGCGCTTGCTGGCGCCGGTGGTCGCGCAAGGTAACGTCAAGGTGGCCAGCGCCAACGTGCTGAACTTCTTCACCACCTTTACCAACGGCAGCGATGTCCTCGGCAATACCGGCCAGGGTTGCTCGCTCGGCGCGTCTGTCGCCAAAGGCAATTGCCGCGGCGCCGACAGCATCGACGAATTCAACCGCCAGCTGGCCAAGATCGTCAACGAGTTGAAGGCGATCGACGCCGACGTGGTTGGCCTGATGGAAATCCAGAACAACGGCGAGAAGGCGGTGTCCTACCTGGTCGACAGCCTGAACGCGGCGATCGGCGCGCCGACCTACACCTATGTGCCGATGCCGCCGGCTACCGGCACCGACGCGATCCGCGTCGCCATGATCTACAAGCCGGCTGCGGTGAGCCTGGTCGGCCCGTCGATGTCGGACGGCGACGCGGTCAACAACCGTCCGCCGATGG
>DASRXO010000945.1:0-4342 GCA_035654095.1 Telluria sp. | reverse complement strand
ACCGCCGACTTCATGTACGTGCTGATGGCCGCGGTCGCCGGCTACGTCGTGTTCATCTGGCTCAAGTCGCGCCTGGCGTTCAAGACCAAGGCGATCATCGCGGTCGTGGCGCTGCTGATGATCGTCGGCATGCAGATCCTCGAGGCGAAGTTCTGGGGCGTGGTGCTGTTCGGTTCGTCGGTGATGATCCTGGCCGGCCTGCCGTGGCTGGACCACTCGCCGGTCAAGTCGATCCGCTACCGTCCGGACTGGCACAAATATGTGTACCTGGTGTTCGGCCTGTCGTTCGTCACGCTCGGTTACCTCGGTACCCAGCTGCCGACGCCGGCTTTCACGATGGTCTCGCAGTTGTGCACGCTGCTGTACTTTAGCTTCTTCCTGCTGATGCCATGGTGGAGCACGATGGGCAGCTTCAAGCCGGTGCCCAATCGTGTGACGTTCCATCCGCACTGATCGCCGACATCACACGAGAGCAAAAGGACATCACATGAATTTTCCGAAAAAACTGATCGCCGTCCTGGCCTTGCTGCCCGGCCTGGCATTCGCGAATGAAGGCGGGTTCGCGCTCGACAAGGCGCCCGAGCGCGCCAGCCTGAGCTCGCTGCAAAACGGCGCCAAGCTGTTCGTCAACTATTGCCTGAACTGCCACCAGGCGGCATCGATGCGCTACAACCGCCTGAAGGACCTGGGCCTGTCGGAAGACGAGATCAGGAACAACCTCTTGTTCTCGGGCGAAAAAGTGGGCGACATGATGACCACCGCGCTGCGGGCGGCCGACGCCAAGGCCTGGTTCGGCGCGGTGCCGCCGGACCTGTCGGTGATCGCGCGCGCCAAGGCATCGAGCGCCGGCAGCGGCGGCGACTACCTGTACACCTACCTGCGTTCCTTCTACAAGGACGACACCCGTCCGACCGGCTGGAATAATATGGTGGTGCCGAACGTCGCCATGCCGCACGTGATGTGGCAGCTGCAAGGCATCCGCACAGTCAAGATGGTGGAAGAGGAAGATCCTCACGATCACAGCAAGAAGGTGCACAGCTTCGCCGGCTACGAGCAGGTCACGCCGGGCACCATGACGGCGGCCGAGTTCGATACCGCGACCGCCGACCTGGTCGGCTACCTGGAATGGATGGCCGAACCGACCCAGGGCACGCGCAAGCGCCTGGGGGTCTGGGTGCTGCTGTTCCTGGCCGGCTTCGCGATGCTGACATGGCGCCTGAACGCGTCGTACTGGAAAGAAGTCAAGTAAGTATTCATCGCCCGCAGTGCTTGCGGGCGATCATTTCGGGGTGAGCCGCTCGTCGTTTCACCCCCTTTGTTTCTAAGGAACTATAAAAATGATGGTTCTCTACTCCGGCACCACGTGCCCATTCTCCCAACGCTGCCGCCTGGTCCTGTTCGAAAAGGGCATGGACTTCGAGGTGCGCGACGTCGATCTGTTCAACAAGCCGGAAGACATCTCGACCATGAATCCGTATGGCCAGGTGCCGATCCTGGTCGAGCGCGAACTGATCCTGTACGAGTCGAACATCATCAACGAGTACATCGACGAGCGCTTCCCGCACCCGCAGCTGATGCCGGCCGATCCGCTGATGCGCGCGCGCGCGCGCCTGATGCTGTTCAACTTCGAGAAGGAACTGTTCGTCCACGTGCACGTGCTCGAGAGCGAGCGCGCCAAGGCCAACGACAAGAGCCACGACAAGGCGCGCGCCGAAATCCGCGATCGCCTGACCACGCTCGCGCCGCTGTTCCTGAAGAACAAGTACATGCTCGGCGACGAATTCTCGATGCTCGACGTGGCGGTCGCGCCGCTGCTGTGGCGCCTCGACCACTACGGCATCGAACTGTCGAAGACCGCGGCGCCGCTGATGAAATACGCCGAACGCATCTTCTCGCGCCCGGCCTACATCGAAGCGCTGACGCCGTCCGAGAAGGTGATGCGCCGTTAAGCGCAGCCCGGTACCCGCCGGTTTATCCGACGCCGTTTGGCGATTCGAAGTAAACTGGCGTGTAACCACGTATTACTTTTAACCCGAAACATGCCTGATATCTCAACCAAGCCCTACATGCTGCGCGCCATCTACGAGTGGTGCACCGATAGCGGCTTCACACCCTACCTCGCGGTCAAGGTCGACGCCGCCACCACGGTGCCGATGGAGTATGTGAAGAAGGGCGAAATCGTGCTCAACATCAGCTTCGGCGCCACCTCGGGGCTGAAGATGGACAACGACGCGATCCATTTCAACGCGCGCTTCAGTGGCGTGTCGCGCGAGATCTACGTACCGGTGCAGAATGTGCTGGCAATTTATGCCAATGAGAACGGCCAGGGCATGGCATTCGAAGTGACCAGTACCGCGGCCGAGAACGGCTCCGCGCCGGCCGCCGCGGATGGCGCGCCGGGCAACGTGCCGGCGCTGTCGTCGGTGCCGAGCGCCCCTGCGGAAGCCCCGACCGCCGCCGTGTCGCATATTCCCGACGACAACAATGACCCACCCAAAAAAGGCGGCCGGCCGACGTTGACGCGAATTAAATAGCGGTATAATTCGGCCCGTACCAGTTACGCCGACTTAGCTCATTTGGTAGAGCAGTTGATTTGTAATCATCAGGTGGCCAGTTCGAAACCGGCAGTCGGCACCAGAATAATCAAGCACTTAGCCCAGCCGTACAGGTTGGGCTTTTTGCTTTCCGGACACCGCTATGCGGCAGAAAATCCTTTCAAGGGCAATTGATGGGGTTTTGTTCAAGCAACCGAATTACTTTAATAGAAATATTAACTATTTATTAAGCAAAAAATATCGCGATGATGTCGATTTTTGAGATGGCCGGACGTCGTAGTCTGTAGTTGTTGCAGTACAGGCCGAATTGAATCCATCAACTCGAAAGGAAACGCCATGAATAAAACGATCATCGTGAACTTGCCGGTCACGGACCTCGACAAGTCGAAGACCTTTTTCAGCGCACTGGGCTACACGTTCAACCCTATGTTCTCGAATGAAGACGCCGCCCTCATGATCATTGCCGAAGATAGCATCTATGCCATGTTAATGACGAAAACGTTCTTCAAATCATTCACCCCCAAGCAGATCACCAATGCGCACGAAGTGATCGAAATGTGGACTTGTCTGTCTTGCGAGAGCCGCGAGGAAGTTGACGGCCTGATGGTCAAGGCCCTAGCCGCCGGCGGCAAGGCGACCGGCGCCGCGGAAGACCACGGCTTCATGTACGGGCATGGATTCGAGGATCTGGACGGCCATACCTGGCAATTGAATTACATGAGCAGCCAGCCCGGTTGATCGAGGCGTCGCAATTCAGATTGCAACGCCATTTGGTTCGATCTTATGCCACCTTCCCCTGCAGGAGAACCTATGCGTCCCCTTCGGTATTCCATCAACGTCACATTGGACGGGTGCTGCGATCATCGAGTGATGATCCCCGACGAAGAATTGCACCGCCACGCGGCCGAGAACTTGGCGCAGGCCGATGCACTGATCTTTGGACGGGTGACTTACGAGATGATGGAGGCAGGCTGGCGGCTGCCGGCGCGGGCAGGAGAAAGGCCAGACTGGACGGAGCCCTTTGCGCGCACCATCGATTCGGCGAAGAAGTATGTTGTTTCGAGCAAGCTCGAGTCGGTCAGTTGGAATGCTGAACTTTTGCGCGGCGATCTGAGGGACGCCGTCCTGCAACTTAAGCAGGAGCCGGGCAAGGGGCTCTTCGTGGGGGGCGTAACGCTCCCGCTGGCGCTAGCGGAATTCGGTTTGATCGACGAGTACGAATTTATCGTGCACCCGCGGATTGCCGGTCACGGCCCTACTTTGTTCGCTGGCTTGTCGAAGCTCGCCGACCTGAAGCTGGTGAGCCGGCTTGAATTCGCCTCGGGGGCAATGGCCATGCGGTATGAGCCGAGAAGGTAGCCAAAGGCCGCCTGCAAGACTATCTCACCGCGAGTCATTACATCGATTTCGACAACGACAAGGTCGCATCGGCAATCCGACGGGAAGCCTTCCGTGCGTGCTGAAAACCTGAATCGTCGCGCATTTCGCTCCAGGCATCCGACGATCACTAGATTGGCAACAGCAAATCTTGTACACTTAGCATCAAACAACCCTTCCCGGCGCCTATGCCGCTTCCCCTCTTCGATCCGGTGTTCTGCTGGCGCCCCACGCTGGATGCAGAGCGCCTGCACGCCATCCACAGCGAAGTGATCGCGCGGACGCCGGACGGCATGGTGCGGCCCGATTCGCTGGAATTCTTCCAGCAACACGTGCAGGCACGCGGCGTGATCCTCGGCTGCTTCCTCGACGACGAACAAATGATCGCGTATGGCGTGCTCAGCATGCAT
>DASRXO010000944.1:0-2173 GCA_035654095.1 Telluria sp. | reverse complement strand
CCGGGGGGATCGGCATCAATCGACGGCCGCCATGCGCAACTCGTCGCTGTGGTGGCGCTGCTGCTCTTCCATCACCAACTGCCCGAGCTCGCGCTTGAGGGCGTTGAACTCGGGCGAGGCCGGGTCGCGCTCGCGTGCCAGGTCGACCAGGATGTCGCGCTTGACCGTGCCCGGCCGGTAGGTCATCACCACGATGCGGTCGGCCAGGTAGATCGCCTCCTCGATGCTGTGGGTGACGAATAATATGGTCTTCTTCAGCTCGGCCCAGATGCGCAGCAGCTCGTCCTGCAGGTTGCGCCGCGTCAGCGCGTCGAGCGCGCCGAACGGTTCGTCCATCAGCATGATCGGCGAGTCCAGCGCCAGCACGCGCGCGATCGCGACCCGCTGGCGCATGCCGCCCGACAGGTCTTTCGGGAAGCGCTGGCGGAAGTCCGACAGCGACAGCATGCCCAGCAAATCGCCGACCCGCTTGGCAATCTCGGCCTTGGCCACGCCCTTGATCTCGAGCCCGAAGCCGATGTTCTGTTCCACCGTCATCCATGGAAACAGCGCATATTCCTGGAACACCATGCCGCGGTCCGGCCCCGGCGCCCGCACCTCGACGCCGTCGGCCAGGATGCGGCCGCGGGTCGGCAGCGAGAAGCCGGCCACCGCGTTGAGCAGGGTCGACTTGCCGC
Source organism: Telluria sp. (assembly GCA_035654095.1). GTDB lineage: Bacteria > Pseudomonadota > Gammaproteobacteria > Burkholderiales > Burkholderiaceae_D > Telluria_A. Next base: position 1,496 of record DASRXO010000944.1, on the reverse strand, counting down.
AGCCCGAAGGCCCGAGCAGGCAGGTGAACTGGCCGCGCGGGATCGCGAGCTCGATGTCCTGCAGCGCCACCAGCTCGCGCTGGTCGGCGGTCTGGAATACCTTGCTGACGCCTGAAATGACAATATGCGGCTCGCTCATGACTCAGTTCTCCAGGCCGCGGTGCCAGCGCAACAGGTGATTGTTCAGGCGGTTCATGCCGACGTCGATCGCCAAGCCCCACAGGCCGATCGTGATCATGCCGGCGATGATCTTGTCGGACCAAAAATACTCGCGCGCTTCGAGGATGCGAAAGCCCAGGCCATTGTTCACCGCGATCATCTCGGACACGATCACCACGATGAAGGCGGTGCCGATGCCGATCCGCACGCCCGACAAGATATACGGCACCGCGGCCGGCAGGATCACGCGCAGGAACATGGTGCGCCCGCCCGCGCCGAGGTTGCGCGCGGCGCGTAGGTAGATGCCGTCGACCTGGCGCACGCCGGCGATGGTATTCATCAGCACCGGGAAGAACGCGCCCAGCGCGATCAGGAACACGGCCGGCGGATTGCCCAGCCCGAACCACAGGATCGACAGCGGAATATAGGCGATCGGCGGAATCGGCCGCAGCAGTTGCACCAGCGGATTGAACCAGGCGTACACGCGCTGGCTCGCGCCCATCGCCAGGCCCAGCGGCAAGGCCAACCCGGCGCCGATCACGAAGCCGACCAGCACCCGGTACATGCTGCCGATCGAATCGACGATCAGCTCGCCCGAGAAGATCCACGCCAGCCGGCTTCCCTCGGCATACGGCTGCAGCGGCAGCAGGTAGGCGATCCATTTTTCGACCACCGCCAGCGGCGAGGGCAGCACCTGCGGGTTGACCCAGCCCATGCTCGCCACCGCCTGCCAAACCGCGATCACGATCGCCGGCGCCACCAGGCCGATGCCGATCTCACGCCAGTGCGATGTGCTCATTTGACGTTCAGGCTCTTCTTGGCGGCGTCCAGCAGGTCGGTCTTGACCCAGTCCTTGGCCAGCGGCGGCTTGGCCATCTTGCCGACGCCGGTCTTGACCATGGTGTCGGTGGTGACCTGGATGTGCTCCGGCGTGATGTCGTAGGAGTAGGGCGAATTGCCGATCGCGTCGTTGAAGTCGCCGCTCGTGATCTGGTTCTTGAACACGACTTCGCGCACATACTTCTCGGCCACCGCCTTGTTGTCGATGAAGGTCTTGGTCGCCTCGACGAAGCAGCGCATGAACTTCTCGGCCAGCGGACGCTTCTCCTTGTAGAACTTCTCGGTCATGACCATGGTGCGCACCGGTTCGCCGATCGGGGTGTCGTAGGGTTTCAGCACCTCGCTGCCGAAGCCCTTGTTGATGGCTTGCGAGGACTGCGGCTCGGACTGCATCATCGCGTCGATGTTCTTGCCCAGCAGCGCCTGGTTGAGGTCGGCGTACGGCAGGTAGATCAGCTGCACGTCCTTGCCCGGCGCGCTGTCGGCCGTCAGGCCGG
>DASRXO010000943.1:0-5803 GCA_035654095.1 Telluria sp. | reverse complement strand
CCAGCAGCACGAAGAGCAGGCTCACATTGACACGCCAGGCAAACTGCCAACCGCCAGCGAAGGCCGCGACAGCCTTGCTGACCATGTTGGCCGTGATCGCCAGCAGCAAGGCGAGCAGCGCCGCCGGCGGGTCGGCCGCGCCGCTGGCGAGCAGCGACAGGGCCGATCCTGCGGCCGCATGCACGTCGAAGAAACCGGCCACGGCAGCGCCGGCCAGCAGCGCGCCACTGCCAAGCTGCGCGTTCGCATAGGCGAGCGCGGCGGCGGCCGCACTCAGCAGCAGCGCAAACAACACAGCTTGCCGGATGCTGAACGCGCGGCCCGTTGGCGGGAGATAGGGACTACCGCCGCGCGCCGCCGCCAGGCTCAGCGCGCCGACCGCCAGCGCGGCAAATCCCGCGCACGCCAGGGTCGGCGCCAGTTGTCCAAGATAGGCCGGCGCGACCGTGCCCGCGACGATCCACAGCAGCACGACGGTCGCGATATTCGACAGCAAGGCGCCCGCCACGCAGGCATCGCGCAGGGCGCTGTGGTGGCGGCAGCGGGCCCCGAGGGCAGCGATCGTCGCGATGCTCGAGACAAAACCGCTGGCGAAGCCCGACATGGCCAGGCCCAGCCGGGGGCCGGCCAGGCGCAGCGCAATGTGCGCCGCGGCCTGGATGCACATGATCAGCACCACCAGGGTCCATAAGGTCTTCGGATTCATGCCCAGCAGCCATGCGCTGCTGACGTCCGGCAGCAATGGCCTGACAAGCAGCGCAGCGCCGGCAAGCAGCAGGCCATCGCGCAACTCGCCAGGCTTGAGCGAAACCCGCGCAAAATGATGCAGCCGGCTGCGCAGGTTCAGGGTCGCGGCGACGACGACCGCGGCGCCAGCCGCCACGCCAGGGTTGTCGATGGCGGCCACGCCCAGCAGGAAGCTGAGGAACAAGGCCAGCTCGGTGGTGACGCCGGGATCGTCCGAGCGGTCGCGCCAATGCGCGATCACGCTCAAGGCGAGGATCAGTGCGCCGCCAACCAGCACCAAGCCGCCGCCCAGCGCCTGCGCCAGCCCACCGACCAGAGCGGCCAGCGCGAAGCTGCGGATCCCCGCGTAGTGCCGGGTTGGCCCGCTGCCTTTGCGGCGCTCGCGCTCGATGCCGATCAGCAGGCCACACGCAAACGCCACGCCCAAGCCGGCCAGGGCGCTCGCGGTCAGCATCACGGCCTCGCGCCTAGTCGCGTGTCAGGAACGCCACGATGGCGCGCACCACCAGCACCGGTGCCATGGCGCACGCCGCAATCAGCAGTATCGTCCCGGGTGTCACGCCGCCGCCGCGAACTGATGGCAGGCCTGCATGCCGGCGCCGGGCGGGCGCCGCTTGCTGGCGATCGGCGCCGCGCTGGCAAGGCCGCTGGCGAGCGCTTCGATACTGGCGCGATCGGTGAGTTCGATTTCGCGCTTCGCGACCTGCAACCAGCCTTTTTGCTTGAAGCTGAACACCAGGCGGCTCACGCTCTCGATCGTCAAGCCCAGGTAGTTGCCGATTTCTTCGCGCGACATCCGGAGCTGGAAGCGGGTGGGAGAATAGCCGCGTGCTGCGTAGCGCACCGAGAGGTTCAGCAGGAACACCGCGAAGCGCTGTTCCGCCCGCATACCGCCCAGAAACAACATGATGCTTTGCTCACGCGTGATTTCGTAACTCATGATGCGATTGAAGTGGCGCTGCAATTGAGGCAGTTCGGCAGACAACTGCTCAAGGCGGGCAAACGGGATCTCGCACACCTCGCTGTCCTCCAGGGCGATGGCGGCGCTCTGGTGGCGCTGCGCGCCGATCGCGTCCATCCCTATCAAGTCGCCAGCCATCTGAAAACCGACGACCTGCTGCTCGCCGCTCGGATTGATGCGAAAGGTCTTGAAGTGGCCGAAGCGCACCGCATACAAGTTCTTGAACGGTTCTTCCATGCGGAATAGGTTCTCGTCGCGGTCGACACGGCGGCGACGGCCGATGATCTTGTCGAGCAGCCCAGTCTCGGCTTCGTCCAGGCCCATGGGCAGACACAGTTTATTCAGTGCACATGACGCGCATTTGATCTGGCTCCGATTGGACAGGGTGGACAAGGACGTAAGCTGGATGGCAGGTAACATTTTGTTGACTCCCCGATGGCATAGGGACAGTATCGGCGACCGCGGGTATCCGGGTAATCGGGTAAGCCGGCCAACTCGCGTAGGGGATCTCCGCCAGGCAACTGTAGGGTATCTCCTACACGGCGCGACAGCTTAGATGATGCCGTTTTCCAGCGCGTAGCGGGTCAACTCCGCGTTGCTGCCCATGCCCATCTTTTCCAGGATGCGGGCGCGGTAGGTGGTCACCGTGTTCGGGCTCAGGTGCAGCGTCTTGCCCACCAGGACCAGCGATTCGCCAGCCGCGATCAGCTTGAACACTTCCAGCTCACGGTTCGACAGCACCTCATGGGTGGCCATGCCGCCGCCACCGATCAGGCTGGCGAGCTTTTCCAGCAGCGCCGGGCTGACGTGTTTGCCGCCCGCCGCCGCCTTGCGCACCGCCGCGACCAGCACCGCGGTGGGCACGTCCTTGGTCAGGTAGCCGGCGGCGCCCAGCTTGAGTGCGCGCACGGCATAGATCTCCTCCGAGTAGGTGCTGAGCATCAGGACCGCCAGCTTCGGCCGCGCGGCGCGCAGCGCCTTCAGCAGCTCGAGTCCGTTCTTGCCGGGCATCGTGATATCGACCAGCGCGACGTCGAAGTCCGCGGCCTGCGCGAGCTGCAGGGCATCCTGCGCGTTGACGGCCTCGCCGGCGACCTCGATATCGTCCGCGGTGCCGAGCATCAAGCGCACGCCGTTGCGCGCAATCGCATGGTCGTCGACCAGCAGGACCTTAATCATCGGTGTCGTCATCGCCGTGCTCCAGTGGTAGTTCGAGGGTCAGGGTGGTGCCCTGCCCCGCGCCGCCCGTAATGCCGACTTCGCCATGGAAGTGGCGCGCCCTTTCCAGCATGCCGCGGATGCCCCAGGACTCCTGGTTGAGCAAGCGCTCGGCGTCGACGCCCTTGCCGTTGTCGTGGATCCGGACCGACAAGCTGCCATTGCGCTGGCCGACCTGCAGGTCGACCTCCGATGCCTCGGCATGACGCACCACATTGGTCAGCGCCTCCTGCACGATCCGGAACAGCATGGTGCTGCGCTCGGGTCCCAAGTCCAGCGCGAGCAGCGCGGGATCGATGCGGCACGCGCAGCGCAGGCCGGAGCGCTGCCCGATCTGGTCGGTGTACCACTCGAGGGCGGCCCACACGCCCAGCTGGTCGAGCACGCTGGGGCGCAGATCGGTGATGACCTTGCGCACCGTCCCCATTGCATCTTTCACCAGGCCGGCCGCATCGATCAGCAACTGGTCGGGCTCGCCGCCGGCCAGCACCGAGCGCTCGATGGCCACCGAGATGTAGGCGTTGATCCCGGTCAGCAGGCCGCCCAGTTCGTCGTGGATCTCCTGTGCGATGTGCTTGCGCTCGCGCTCCTTGATCGCCTCCTGGTGCGCGGCCAGCTTGCGCAGCTCGTCCTGCGTGCGGCGCAGGGCCTGCTCGGCGAGCTTGTTGCGCGTGATGTCGACCAGGATCCCCTGCATGAACAATTTCTGGCCCGTTTCGTCGGTCACCACCTCGGCCTCGTCCCTGAACCACAGCACCGTGCCGTCCCGCGCGAGCAGCCGGTACTCATGGCGCAAAGGGGCGCCGGCCAGCCGGCTGGCGCCGATTGCCCGCAGGGCCGCCGCCCGGTCGTCCGGATGCAGCTGGCGCGCATGCAGCCCGCGCGTGGCCAGCCATTCGGCCGGCGTGAAGCCCAGCATCCGGATCTGCGGGCTGATGTACGACAGCGTGTCCGCCGAATCGAGCGCCGCGATATAAGTGATCGCCTGGATCTGCTCGACCAGCGTGCGGAACTTGGCCTCGATCTGGCGCTTGTCGTTGAACAGCCGCTGTTCGCGCAACATCCGGTGCACCGCCGTGGGCAGGAATTCGAGGTAGCGGCCATCCAGATCCTTCACCAGGTAGTCGCGCGCGCCGCGCCGCATCGACTCGGCGGCGACGGCCGCGCTGTCGGCGCCGGTCAGCATCATCACCGGGATCGCCGCGGCGCCGGCATCGGCGCCGAGCCGGGTCAGGAACTCGAGGCCGGTCAGGTCGGGCAAATGGTAGTCGAGCAGGATGCAATCGGGACGCAGCTCGGCGGCGAGCTGCAAGCCCGCCAGGCCGGTATCGGCCTCGGCCACCTCGAAGGCGTAATCGGGGTCGGCCGCCAGTGCGCGCCGGCAGGCCATCCGGTCGACCAGGTCGTCCTCCACGATCAGCACATGGACCCGGGACTGGCTCACGGCATTTCGCTGACGGTCCAGTACGTGTCGATCAACCGCATCATCTCCACGAAGCGCCGGTAATCGACCGGTTTGGCCATGTAGCCGGCCACGCCGAGGTTGAAGCTGTTGACCTTGTCCTGCTGCTCTTCCGAGGTGGTCAGCACAATCACCGGAATGCCGCGCAGCCGGTCGTCGTGCTTGGCGTGCTGCAGGAACTCGATGCCGTTCATGACCGGCATGTTCAGATCGAGCAGGATGATGCAGGGCCGCTCGCTGGCCGGATCGCGCAAATGGGCCAGCGCGGCCTCACCATGCTCCTTGGTCACGACCGGATTGGCAACCTGGATTTCCTTGAGCGCGCGCTTGATCGTCAGGATGTCGACGTGGTCGTCTTCCACCAGCAGGATGGGCTTGTTGCTCACTTTCACGGGGTGGTCCTTTGCGTTGAAACCGGGACACTCATCGCCTTGGGCAAAGTGAACCAGAAGGTTGTCCCGGTACCGAGCACCGATTCCACCCAGATCCGCCCATGGTACATCTCGACGATCTTTTTAGCGAGCGCCAGACCGACGCCGGTGCTCTCGACCCGGTCGCGCGGCGCCAAGGTTTGGAACAGCTGAAATATCTTGTCGAAATGACGGGACTCGATGCCCGGTCCGTTGTCCGTCACACTGAAGCGCCATTCCCGCCTGTCGTCCGCACAGCGGACGCGCACTGTCCCTTCCGCCCTGCCCATGTATTTCACGGCGTTCGAGATCAAGTTGTGGAACACCTGCTCGATACGGGTTGGTTCGAGGACGACCGTCGGCAAGCTGCCTTCCACGGTAACGGCGATGCCGGGCGGCGGCGCCAGCAAGTCAATCACGTCAACCAGCAGGTGGTTCAGATCGACCGCAGCCACCGCCTCCTTGACCCGGCCCACCCGCGAGTATTGCAGGATGCCGTCGATCAGGGCGCCCATCCGGTGCACGCGCTGGATCAGCAGGCGCATGTGCTCCTTGCCTTCGTCGTTGAACTTGTCCGCATAGTCGGTCGAGAGCCAGTCCGCCAGCGAGCCGATGCCGCGCAGCGGCGCCTTCAGGTCGTGCGAGACGACATACGCAAAGCTGGTCAGTTCTTCGTTGGCGCTGGTGATTTCCTGCAGCAGCCGCAGGTTCTTTTCCTCGGCCTGCTTGCGCTCGGTGATGTCACGCACCATCCCGGTGAACATGCGGCGCTTGCCAAGCCGCATTTCGGCGACGGTCAGGTCCATCGGAAACACCGTGCCATCCTTGCGCAGCCCTTCGACCTCGCGGCCCTTGCCGATGATCTTGCGTTCGCCGGTCTGCAGGTAGTGGGCCAGGTAGCCGTCATGACTTTCGCGGTGCGGCGACGGCATCAGCATGGAGACGTTGGCGCCCGCCACTTCCGCCTCGGCATAACCGAACAGGCGCTCGGCGGCGGGATTCAGC
>DASRXO010000942.1:0-5943 GCA_035654095.1 Telluria sp. | reverse complement strand
AGCTTGCGCGTGAGCAGGTAGGCGGCCGCGGCTTCCAGCTTGGCCTGGTAACTATTCCCCCTGTCGCCGCCGCTGCCGAGCAGGCGCTCGTACGTCGAGTCGGCGGCCGCCAGCGCCGGCCATGACGCGGCCAGGACACTGGCGCACAGCAAACGGCACAGCATCTTCATTCGTCGTCCTTGGTGGGGTACAGGATCATCTGCGTGCAGCGAAACAGCGCGATGGTCTTGCCGTTCGCCGAGTTGGCGACCACCACATCCCATACCTGCGTGGTGCGTCCCAGGTGCACGGCCTTGGCCACGCACTCGATGAAGCCCTCGCGCGCGGTTCCGAGGTGATTCGATTTTAGCTCAATCGTGGTGAAACCCACAGCCTCTTCCGGCAGGTTGGCGACGCAGGCGTAGCCGGCCGCGGTGTCGGCCAGCGTGACCACGCTGCCGGCGTGCAGATAGCCGTTCGGCGCCAGCAGCTGCGGCCTGATCTCCAGCCGCGCGGCCACTTCGGCCGCGCCCACCCGGGTGATCTCGATGCCCAGGTAGCCGGGCAAATATTGCGCACCAAAAGTGTTGAAGGTCTCGGGGGTGTAGCGCGGCTTGGTGTTCATGGCGTTCCTCGGTGGGTATCTCAGGCGCAGTGTAAGGGAATTTGTCGGTACGCGGAACTTCCCGCCATTTTTCGATTGGGGTCACGTCTGACATTCGTACATTTCGCTGGCGAAATGTACGAATGTCAGACGTGACCCCACGAAAAAAGAAATGTTTTCGGCGACGGATGGCGAACTCGTCCTGACCCGCCTGATCGACGCGCCACGCCATAAAATCTATGAGGCCTGGACCACGCCCGAGCTCATCGCCCCGGCGGCTCCAGCCTGATCGTGATGCGCGACCCGGAGGGCCGTTCATGACCGCGATCCTGACCTTCGAAGACGAAGGCGGCAAGACGCGCTACACCGCGCGCGCCCTGCACTGGACCGTAGCGGACCGCGAAGCGCACGAGAAGATGGGCTTCCACGAAGGTTGGGGCACCGTCACCGACCAGCTGGCCGACATGCTCGGCGCCCCGAAACCGACCGCCTGATACGGCCGACGCCTTCCCGCAGTCGGGCCTCGCGCAGCTCACGCCCAGTCGATCGGTGTTTTTCCTTTTGAGATCAGGTAGTCGTTCGCGCGTGAAAAAGGCTTACTGCCGAAGAAGCCCTTGTACGCCGAGAGCGGCGAGGGATGAGGCGAGGTGATGACCAGGTGCTTGCGGGCGTCGATGAACGCTTTCTTCGAGATCGCGTAACTGCCCCACAGGATGAACACGAGATGCTCGCATTCGCTCGATAGCCGCGCGATCGCGCTGTCGGTGAAGCTCTGCCAGCCCTTGCCGGCATGCGATCCGGCCTCGCGCGCGCGGACCGTCAGCACGCTGTTGAGAAGGAAAACGCCGGCCTCCGCCCAATCCGACAAATCGGTCCTGGTGCGCACGACACCAAGGTCGCTCTCGATCTCCTTGAAGATATTTTGCAGACTCGGTTGCGGCCGATTTCCATCGGGGACCGAGAAGCAGAAGCCCATCGCCGCGCCCGGCGTGTGATAAGGGTCCTGCCCGAGAATGACGACCTTCACCCGATGAAATGGCGTCAGGTCGAAGGCGCGGAAGATATTTTTGCCCGGCGGGCAGCAAGACCCCGCGGCATACTCGGACCTGACGAAGGCGGTCAGGCTGTCCCAGTACGGCTTGCCGAATTCGGCCTGAAGCTGCTCCTTCCAGGACGGCTCGATGCGGACGGTCATCGCTGCGCGGCGGCGTGAGGGCTACTCGGCGATCGCCACGCCGGCGTGGTGCGCCTGCTCGTCCGCATGATACGAGCTGCGCACCATCGCGCCCACCGCGGCGTGCACGAAGCCCATCTTGTAGGCCTCTTCCTCGAACATCTTGAACACGTCCGGATGCACGTAGCGGCGCACCGGCAGGTGGTCGCCCGACGGCGCGAGGTACTGGCCGATGGTCAGCATGTCGACATTGTGGGCGCGCAGGTCGCGCATCACCTGCAGGATCTCTTCGTCGGTCTCGCCGAGGCCGACCATGATGCCGGACTTGGTCACCGCGTTCGGGTACAGCGCCTTGAAGTCGCGCAGCAGCTCGAGCGAATGGGTGTAGTCGGAACCGGGACGCGCTTCCTTGTACAGCCGCGGCACCGTCTCGAGGTTATGGTTCATCACGTCCGGCAGGCCGTCCTTGAAGATCGCCAGCGCCTTGGCCAGGCGGCCGCGGAAGTCCGGCACCAGCACTTCGATGCGGGTATTCGGCGACAGCGCGCGCGTCTTCTGGATGCAGTCGACGAAGTGGCCAGCGCCGCCATCGCGCAGATCGTCGCGGTCGACCGAGGTGATCACCACGTACGACAGGCGCAGCGCGGCAATGGTCTTGGCCAGGTTGTGCGGCTCGTTCACGTCCAGCGGATCCGGACGGCCGTGGCCGACGTCGCAGAACGGGCAGCGCCGCGTGCACTTGTCGCCCATGATCATGAAGGTCGCCGTGCCCTTGCCGAAGCACTCGCCGATGTTCGGGCAGCTCGCCTCTTCGCACACCGTCACCAGATTGTTCGCGCGCAGGATGTCCTTGATCTCGTAGAAGCGGGTCGAGGCCGACGCCGCCTTCACGCGGATCCAGTCCGGCTTCTTGAGCCGCTCGACCTGCGCCAGCGGCACGATCTTGATCGGGATGCGCGAGGTCTTGCTGGCGCCCTTCTGCTTGTCGCTGGCGTTGTAGGCGGTGCCGGTATCGGTGTCGGAAGTCATTTGGCTGCATGCCCCGCGGGGCTCAAGTTGATGTTGTTCGGTTCCAGCTGGCGCACCAGTTCGCGCGCCAAGGCCTGCTGCACGTCGCCCAGCGGCGCGTCCACGCCCATGCTGCGCATGTCGACCGTCGCCAGCCCTTCGTAGCCGCAAGGGTTAATCCAGGTGAACGGCGCCAGATCCATCGCCACGTTCAGCGACACCCCGTGATAGGTACAGCCGTTGCCGCGCACTTTCAAGCCCAGCGCGGCGATCTTGGCGCCCTGGCGCGGCCCGCCGGCGATGTAGATGCCGGGCGCGCCCGCGATCCGCTCGCCAGCGAGATTATACGCCGCCAGCACGTCGATGATCGCCTGCTCGATTTTCGTCACGAACTGGCGCGCATACAGTTTGCCGCCCGGTTTGCTGCGGCGCAGGTCCATCATGAGGTAAACCACAACCTGGCCGGGGCCGTGATAGGTCACCTCGCCGCCGCGGTCGGTCTGCACCACCGGGACGTCATGCGCGGCCAGCACATGCCCGCGGTCCGCGCCCAATCCCAGCGTGAATACCGGCGGATGCTCGACGATCCACAGTTCGTCGGGCGTGTCGGCTTGGCGCGCATCGGTGAAGGCGCGCATGGCGGTAAATACAGGCTCGTAGTCGGCGCGGCCCAGGTCGCGGATGACCGCCGGCGCGGGGCGGGGGGCTTGCATGAGGTTCATGGCCCTGTCATTATAAGGCAGCCCCGCCGCCCCCGCTCGCCGGCCCGTATGCAAAACCCGCATGACGATAGTTGAAAAGCTTCCTTGTCGTTCTCGCGGTGCGGGGCTACTCTTGACGCTCGATTATTGTCAGCGAGCTTTTCCCATGTCCGCCGTTCCTCAGCCACGAGGTCTTCGACATCCGCCCCTTTGCCGCGCCATTGGGCGCCGAGGTACTGGGCCTGGACCTGTCCCAGCCCGTCGGCGCCGACGATTTCACGCGCATCCACCGCGCCCACCTCGACCATCATGTGCTGGTGTTCCGCGACCAGCGCATCACGCCCACCCAGCAGGTGGAGTTCAGCCGCCGCTTCGGCCGCCTGCAGATCCACGTGCTGCGCCAGTTCCAGCTGCCCAGCGACCCGGAGGTGCTGATCATCTCGAACATCAAGGAGGACGGCCAGCCGATCGGCCTCGGCGACGCCGGCCACTACTGGCATTCCGACCTGTCGTACAAGGCGGTGCCCAGTCTCGGCTCGATGCTGCATGCGCAGGAGCTGCCGCGCGACGGCGGCGACACCCTGTTCGCCAACCAGCACACCGCCTGGGACACGCTGCCCGAGTACCTCAAGCGCGCGGTCGAAGGCCGCAGCGCCGAACACAGTTATCTCGCCAAGTACGCCGAACTCCAGCAACGCAATCCGTGGCGCCCGAACCTGACTCAGGCCCAGATCGACGAAGTGGTGCCGGCGGTGCACCCGATGGTGCGCACCCATCCCGAGACCGGGCGCCGCGCGCTGTTCGTCAGCGAGCACTTCACCACCCGCGTGATCGGCATTCCCGAGCACGAAAGCCGGGCCCTGCTCGACGAGCTGTTCGCCCACAGCACCCGGCCCGAATTGGTCTACCGCCACCAATGGCAGCCGCGCGACATGGTGTTCTGGGATAACCGCTCGCTGATGCACCTGGCGGCCGGCTGCCCCGAGGACCAGCGCCGCATGCTGTACCGCACCACCATCGAGGGCGACGCGCCCTTCTGATTCGCGCGTCGACGCGGGAACACCCCGTGCGACCATTCACCCGCCGCGGCGGCGCCGAGTTCCAGGCGCTCGACCGGCTCACCGTGCGGCGCTGGGGCGTGCAGCGCTAGGCTTACATCACGATCTTGACCATCGGGTGACCGGACAGGGCGCGGTACAAATCGTCGAGCTGGGCGCGGCTGATGGCGCGCACGGTCACGGTCAGGCCGGTGTAATTGCCCTTGGCCGAAGGGCGCACTTCCATGCGGCCGATGTGGAAGGTCGGGTCGTGTTCGAGCACCACATCGACGATGGTAGCCGCGAAATCCTCATGCGTGGCGCCCATCACCTTGATCGGGAAGTCGCACGGGTATTCGATAAGAGAATCAGCTGTCGGGTGCATGGTCAATCCAGTTCAAAAGTGAAAAACAAGCGGCGCGCCTGCTGCCAGGACGCGCCGACTTGTTCCCATTGTAGGACAAAAAAGCTTCTTCACGGATTGCCGCGAAGCACCCGCGCAACATGGGGTCACATCCGCAACATGGGGTCACATCTGACATTCGTACATTTCTCCAAAAAAATGTACGAATGTCAGATGTGACCCCATGCCCGGATCGCAAGCATTCCACCAAGGTCTTGATCGATACGCAGAGAGAAGCGGCAGCGGCGTAGGGCGAAAACATGCCGCGCCAACACATGGGGTCACATCTGACGTTCGTACATTCATTTGCGGAAATGTACGAATGTCAGATGTGACCCCATATTTTGGGGAGGAAAAAAAGAAGGCCGGCGCGCGGCCGGCCAGCGGACGTTTCCCCCTCGGGGACACTTAGCGCGATTCGCGACGCTCGTTGTCGCCACCGCGCTTACGCTCTTCGACCACGGCGTTCGGCCGATGCCCACGCTCAGCCTGCGGCCCCGGCTGAGCCGCGGCTTGTTGCGGCTGCGGCGCCGCGTGCAGGAACTGTTGCTGCTGCGGTTGCGGGGCGGCGTGCAGGGGCTGGGGCTGCGCTTGCGGCACCGGCATCGGCTGCGCGTGCAGCGGCGCCGGACGCGCGGCAGGCGCCATCATGGGCGCCGCCGGGACGGGCTGCGCCGCGGCTTGCGGCACCGGCGCGGCCTGCAGGCGGCGCGGATCTTCGAACGGCCGGCCGGCATGCCGTCCATCCTCGTCGGCTTGACGGCCGTCGCGCCGATCGTCGAATACCGGACGGCCATCGCGGCGTGGAACCGGCGCAATGGCGGCCGGCGCGGGACCGGTGATCACCGGCTGCACCGACGAGCTAATCGGCGGGCGCTGCGGCGCAGGCACCACCGTAGGCGCGGTCAATACCCGGGGCTGGCCGCCAGGCTGCGGCCCGCGTCCGCGCGCCACGCCATCGCGCGCCACCTCGGCCTCGCGGTCGCGGTCGAAACGGCGGTCGCCACGCGGATCGCGCGCGGCAGCTTGCGGCGGCG
>DASRXO010000941.1:0-5599 GCA_035654095.1 Telluria sp. | reverse complement strand
CGGCCAGCCTTGCGCCAGCAGCGCGCCGCAGATCCCGGCCAGCACGTCGCCGGTGCCGGCGCTGGCCAGGCCCGGATTGCCGGTGGGGTTGACCGCCAGCGTGCCGTCGGCCTGTGCAATCACCGTCCCCGACCCCTTGAGCACGACCACCGCGTTGAAGCGCGCGGCGAGGGCGCGCGCGGCCGCCAGCCGGTCGGCCTGGACCGCGGCGCTGGTCATTCCCAGCAGGCGCGCCGCCTCGAGCGGATGGGGCGTGAGCACGGTCGGTGCGCTGCGCCTGGCGAGACCGGCTTGCAGGACCGGGGAGGCCGCGAGCAGGTTGAGGGCATCGGCATCGAGCACCAGCGGGCAGGCGCTGGCCTGGGCCCTGGCCAGCAGCGCAGCGGCATGCGGCGCCTGGCCCATGCCGGGGCCGACGACCAGCGTGCTATCGGCGAACTCGAAGTCGGCGGCGGTGCGGAACATGATCTCCGGCTGTACGCTGTCGAAGGCGGGACCGGGATCGACCGCGGCGAGGTAGACCCGGCCGGCGCCGCCATACAGCGCGCCGCGCGCGGCCAGCACCGGCGCGCCCGCCATGCCGTGCGCGCCGCCCATCACCGCCAGGTCGCCGTAGCTGCCCTTGTGCGAATTGTGCGCACGCGGCGCCAGCCAGCGGGCGAAGGACTCGGGTCGGTTCAGCTGCGCGCGGGGCGGGGTGGCATGCACGATGTCGAGCGGCGCGACCAGCACCATGCCCGCGTGGTCGCGCCCCGCGCCGGTGTGCAGGCCGGGCTTGTCGCCGATGAAGGTGATGGTGTGGGTGGCGCGCACCGCCACGCCGTCGGGGCCGACGACGGCGCCGGTGTCGGCATCGAGGCCGCTCGGCACGTCGAGCGCCAGCACCGCGCAGCCGGCGGCGCGCGTTGCTTCGGCCAGCGCGCGCGCCCGTCCGGCCAGCGGACGCGCCAGGCCGATGCCGAACAGGCCATCGACCACCAGGCTCCAGTCCTGGTGCGCGGGCAGCACGTCGACGAATTGCGCGGTGCTGTTGCGGGCGCGCGCCAGCGCATGGGCCGCCTCGCCGGACGGCGCGCCACCGCCGCCCAGGTGCAGCACCGTGACTTCGATCCCGGCCTGCGCCAGGTTGGCCGCCACTTCCAGCGCGTCGCCGCCGTTGTTGCCCGGTCCGGCCAGCACCAGCGCGCGCGGGTCGATGTGGCCGGCCAGCAGTTCGAGCGCAGCATTGCCGGCCGCCAATCCGGCGCGCCGCATCAGAGTGCCCGCCGGCAGCGCGGCCGCCGCCGCTTGTTCGATGGCGCGAATCTCCGCGACCGAATATAGTGCATTCATGTTACCTCTCCAAGCCGTCGTTCCCGCGGAGGCGGGAACCCATAGCGCGCCAGCTTAGTGGCAAATGCAAGCACGCTATGGGGGGAATTCATGCAGTGCATGGGTTCCCGCCTCCGCGGGAACGACGGTGCGTCATGTTCAATGCATTTTCGCTAAAATTCCCGCTCCGCGCGACTACAATATGCGCAAGCACTAATTGGCCAAAGGAAAGCACATGGATTGGCAGTTCTGGATCGACCGCGGCGGTACCTTTACCGACATCGTCGCGCGCCAGCCCGATGGCCGGCTGGTCACCCACAAGCTGCTGTCCGAAGATCCCGAACGCTACCGCGACGCCGCCGTCGCCGGCATCCGCCACCTGCTTGGCCTGGCGCCCGATGCCCCCATCCCGGTGAGCGCGATCGAGGCCGTCAAGATGGGCACCACGGTCGCCACCAACGCGCTGTTGGAGCGCAAGGGCGAGCCGACCGCGCTGGCCATCACGCGCGGCTTCCGCGACGCGCTGCGCATCGCCTACCAAAACCGTCCGCGCCTGTTCGACCGCCATATCGTGCTGCCCGAACTGCTGTACAGCCATGTGGTCGAAATCGACGAACGGGTCGGCGCCCAGGGTGAGGTGCTGCGTGCGCTGGATGAAGCGGCGACCCGCGCCGCGCTGCAGGAAGCCTTCAACCGCGGCCTGCGTTCGCTGGCGATCGTGTTCATGCACGGCTACCGCTTCCATGTGCACGAAGCCGCCGCGGCCCGCATCGCGCGCGAGATCGGCTTCACCCAGGTCTCGGTCTCGCACCAGGTCAGCCCGATGATGAAGCTGGTCGCGCGCGGCGACACCACCGTGGTCGACGCCTACCTGTCGCCGATCCTGCGGCGCTATGTCGACCAGGTGGCCGAGCAGATGCCGAAGGTGAACCTGCAGTTCATGCAGTCCAACGGCGGCCTGACCAACGCCCACACCTTCCACGGCAAGGACAGCATCCTGAGCGGCCCGGCCGGCGGCATCGTCGGCATGGTGCGCGCCAGCCAGCTGGCCGGCTTCGAGCACGTGATCGGTTTCGACATGGGCGGCACCTCGACCGACGTCTCGCACTTCTCGGGCGAGTTCGAGCGCGTGTTCGAGACCCAGGTCGCGGGCGTGCGCATGCGCGCGCCGATGATGAGCATCCATACCGTGGCCGCGGGCGGCGGCTCGATCCTGCATTTCGACGGCAGCCGCTATCGGGTGGGACCGGACAGCGCGGGCGCCAATCCCGGCCCGGCCAGTTACCGGCGCGGCGGGCCGCTGGCGGTCACCGACTGCAACGTCATGCTCGGCAAGATCCAGCCGGCCCATTTCCCGCGCCTGTTCGGGGCCGACGGCAAGCAGGAGCTCGACCTCGAGGCGGTGCGTGCGCAGTTCGTCGCGATGGCCCAGCGCATCGGCCAGGCCACCGGCAACACGCCCGCGCCCGAGGAAGTGGCCGAGGGTTTCATCCAGATCGCGGTGGGGAACATGGCCAACGCGATCAAGCAGATATCGGTGCAGCGCGGGCATGACGTGACCGAATACGCGCTCACCAGCTTCGGCGGCGCGGGCGGCCAGCATGCCTGCCTGGTGGCCGATGCGCTGGGCATGAAGACGGTGTTCGTCCATTCGCTGGCCGGCGTGATGTCGGCCTACGGCATGGGCCTGGCCGACCAGACCGCGATGCGCGAATCCGCGGTCGAACTGCGGCTGGCCGACCTCGCGCAGGGTACCCTGGCGCTGCGCCTGAACGAGTTGGGCGACGCGGTGCGCGGCGAGCTGCTGGAGCAGGGCGTGGCGGCCGAGCGCATCGAACTGGTGCGCCGCATCCACCTGCGCTACGAGGGCACCGACTCCTGCATCATCGTGCTGTTCGATAATCCCGAGCGCATGAAGGCGCAGTTCGACAGCGCCTACAAGCAGCGCTTCTCCTTCCTCATGCCGGGCAAGGCGCTGGTGGTCGAAGCGGTGTCGGTGGAGGCGATCGGCCGCTCCGGCGCGCCGGCCGAGACGCTGCCGCCGGTGCGCCCGCGCACGGGCGGCCTCAAGCCGCACGAGACGGTGCGCATGTTCGGCGGTGGCTGGTGGCACGACACGCGGCTGTTCAAGCGCGATGCGGTCCGCAGCGGCGACGTGATCAAGGGCCCGGCCATCATCGCCGAGGACAACGCCACCACCGTGGTCGAACCGGGCTGGCAGGCGCGCGTCACGCCGCACAGCCACCTGGTGCTGACGCGGGTCGAGGCGATGCCCGAACGGCGCGCGATCGGCACCACCGCCGATCCGGTGATGCTCGAGATCTTCAACAATCTGTTCATGTCGATCGCCGAGCAGATGGGGCTGCGGCTGCAGAACACGGCCTACTCGGTCAACATCAAGGAGCGGCTCGACTTCAGCTGCGCGATCTTCGACGCCGCCGGCAACCTGATCGCGAACGCGCCGCACATGCCGGTGCACCTCGGCTCGATGGGCGAGAGTATCAAGACCGTGATGCTGGAGAACGCCGGCAAGATGGCGCCGGGCGACGTCTTCATGCTCAACGATCCTTACCACGGCGGCACCCACCTGCCCGACGTGACGGTGATCTCGCCGGTGTTCGACCAGGCCGGCGCCGCGATCCTGTTCTACGTCGGCTCGCGCGGCCACCACGCGGACATCGGCGGCACCACGCCCGGGTCGATGCCGCCCGATTCGGTGTTCATCGAACAGGAAGGGGTGTTGATCGATAACTTCAAGCTGGTCGACGGCGCCGACGGCCTGCTGCGCGACGCCGAGGCGCGCGCCTTGCTGACCGGCGCGCGCTACCCGGCGCGCAATCCGGACCAGAACATGGCCGACCTGCGCGCGCAGGTGGCGGCCAACCAGAAGGGCGTGGACGAACTGCGCAAGATGGTCGCCCACTTCGGGCTCGACGTGGTGCAGGCCTACATGGGCCATGTGCAGAACAACGCCGAGGAGGCGGTGCGGCGCGTGATCACCGCGCTCAAGGACGGCGCGTACACCTATGAGCTGGATAACGGCGCGCGGATTCAGGTGGCGATCCGGGTCGACCACGCGCGCCGCAGCGCGGAGATCGATTTCAGCGGCACCTCGGCGCAGTTGGCCAACAACTTCAACGCGCCGTCGGCGGTGTGCATGGCGGCGGTGCTGTACGTGTTCCGCACGCTGGTGGACGACGAGATCCCGCTCAATGCCGGCTGCCTGAAGCCGCTGAAGGTGATCATCCCGCCGGGGTCGATGCTCAATCCGCACTATCCGGCGTCGGTGGTGTCGGGGAATGTGGAGACCTCGACCTGCATCACCAATGCGCTGTACGGCGCGCTGGGCGTGATGGCGGCGGCGCAGGGCACGATGAACAACTTCACCTTCGGGAACGCCAAGTACCAGTACTACGAGACGATCTCGGGCGGCTCGGGCGCGGGCCAGGGGTTCGACGGGACCGATGTGGTGCAGACCAACATGACCAACTCGCGCCTGACCGATCCCGAGATCCTGGAGTTCCGCTTTCCGGTGCGGCTGGAGAGTTACGAGATCCGGCACGGATCGGGCGGGGCGGGGCGTTGGCACGGCGGGAATGGCGGGGTGCGCAAGGTACGCTTCCTGGAGCCGATGACGGCGGCGATCCTGTCCAACAACCGGATCCACGCGCCGTTCGGGATGGCCGGCGGCGCGCCTGGTGCGACCGGCATCAACAGCGTGGTGCGGGCCGATGGACGGGTCGAGCGCCTCGGCCACATCGGCAAAACCGACATGGCCGCCGGCGACATGTTCGTGATCGAGACCCCGGGCGGCGGCGGCTTCGGCAAGCCCTAGGTCACGTCAAACCTCGTACGGCGAGTGTGGGAGCACCGCGAAGGAGTGGTCGATGGCTTCACCAGGGAATACGGCATCAAGCGTCTCGTGTGGTACGAAACGCATCTCGAGATACTGCAAGCCATCACGCGCGAAAAGCAGATCAAGAAGTGGAATCGCGCCTGGAAGATCGAGCTGATTCGAAAGCAGAATCCGTATTGGCGCGACTTATATGAAGATTTCTCGGCCTGATTGCGCGCTATGGATTCCCGCCTTCGCGGGAATGACGGGTCAGGTCGAGATACCGTACTTGCGCTTGGCCGCGAGGTAGTCGTCGTTGAGCGCGGCGAGGCGCGGGTGGTGGGCGTCGAGCTTGCGGACGGTCTCGATCTGCGTATTGCACACCTCGGCCAGCGGATGGTCCCAGCCCAACTCGTTGATCTGCTTGAGGATTCCGTTCGCCACCGCGATCAT
>DASRXO010000940.1:0-2442 GCA_035654095.1 Telluria sp. | reverse complement strand
AGGCGAACAGCCGCTGCATGTTTGGCTGCGCAGCGTCGTCAAGGACCCGGCCTCCTGCGCCCAGCTGGAAGACTTGCTGGGCGTCGCGCCCGCCATCTCCCAATAGCCCTCATTTTTTTTCTTTGGCCGTCGGCGCGACCTGCGCGGTGGCCTTGGCGATCTGCTCCTCCACCGTCTGCACCGCCTGGCGCGTGGCCTGGGTCACTTGCTCATAGCCCTTGAAGGCATTCTCGATCGCGGCCTTGATGATCTCGACCGCGTTCTCCGAGCCCGGCTTGACGTTTTGCGTCACGTCGTAGATCAGCGCCGACAAGGTGCTCTTCGCCTCGGCGATGTGGGCGTCGGCCGCTTGCGTGAATTCGTTGTGGATGTCGTCGATGATGACCTTGAGCTGCTCGCCGTAGGCCACGGCGCCGGCCACACCGGGCTGCGCGTGGGCCGCGGCGGCCGCGAGAGCCGCCTTCGGATCCTTGGCCTGGCTGATCTCTTTGCCTGCCGCCATCGACCCTTCCACCGAATTTTTTGCTGTCGCCATGTTCAGCGAGACGACTTGTTCCACGCCCTGCACCGCCTTGCTGGTGAGCGCGTTAAACGTCATCATCTGGAGTTCAAAAAGGGTCTTGGTGGCGGATGCAAATTGCTCGGGATTCGTAAACATTAACTTCTCCTCGTGTGAATGGTTGCAACGGACGACCTGCTACTCCTCTTTGTATTTATTGACCTATTATTTAGCAAGCATAGGCTTTTCGCAATGGCTATCTCGATACGGGCCGGCGGCCTTTTCCCAGCCGGGGCCGAGCGGGTTTTGCGAGCATACCTGCTTGCCGTCGACTTTGCTGCGCCACTTGAACCACGGCGCGGGCGCGGCCAGCGCCGCCGCGCAGGCGAGGGCGAGCAGGGCGGCCATGCCGGTCAGGCGCGCGCTCGTCATATGCCGGCTGGTGCCACTTTCGGCAGCAGCAGCGTGAAAACCGTGCCTTCGCCGACCAGGCTTTTCAGCTCGATGCGCCCGCCGAGGATGCCGGTCACGATATTGTGCGCCACGTGCAGGCCCAAGCCCGAGCCGCCCGACCCGAGCTTGGTGGTGAAGAAGGGATCGTAGACGCGCGAGATCAGCTCGGGCGCGATGCCGGCGCCATCGTCGGCGATCGACAGCGCGACTAGCTCGCGGGTGCGGGATGCCGCGCTGATCCGGATGGTGCCGCCGCGGCCGTGGTCGAAGCCGTGTACCAGGCAGTTCTCGAACAGGCTCGAGATCACCTGCGCCAGCGGCCCCGGGTAACTGTCCATCGCCAGCTCCGGCTCGGCCGTCAGTTCGACCTGGATCGAACGCTGCCTGACCGAGGCG
The DNA here is from genome assembly GCA_035654095.1 of Telluria sp. Classification (GTDB taxonomy): domain Bacteria; phylum Pseudomonadota; class Gammaproteobacteria; order Burkholderiales; family Burkholderiaceae_D; genus Telluria_A. The sequence goes on along the minus strand of DASRXO010000940.1, from coordinate 1,094 downwards.
CGCAGCGGCGCCACCAGCTCGGCGACCAACTGGTTCAGCGCGAATGGCCGCCGCTGCGAGCTGGCATGGTCGACCGCGATCTGCTTGAAGCTGGCCACCAGTTCGGCCGCGCGCTGCAGGTTGCGCACCAGGATATCGCTGGCCTCGATCGACTGCGCCACGTAGGTGTCGAGGGTCGAGCGGCGCAAACCTTCGGTCGCATGCCCGGCCAGCTTGTCGCGCCGGACCAGTTCATCCTGCGCCACGCGCAGCGTGTCGAGCGCGCTGGCCAGCTCGCGGTTGACCATGTCGGCACGCTCCTTGGCCAGGGTGAGTTCGGCGGTGCGCGCGCCGACCAGTTCCTCGAGGTGCTCGCGGTGCTGGGCCAGTTCGCGTTCGCGCCGCGTGCGTTCGATCGCGATGCCGGCCAGGTGGGTGGCCACCGCGATCAGCCGCATATCGTCTTCGCCGGGGCTGCGCACTTCGCGGTAGTACATCGCGAACGAGCCGAGCACCTGCTGCTGGTCGAGATAGATCGGGGTCGACCAGCAGGCGCGCAAGCCGTATGCCTCGACCAGGCCCTTGTACGGCGCCCACAGCGGATCGTTCATGATGTCGGCGACGATCACGGTCTCCTTGCGGTACATGGCGGTGCCGCAGGAGCCGGTGGCCGGTCCGATCCGCAGCCCGTCGAGCGCCGCCATGTAGTCGGGCGGCAGGCTGGGGCCGGCGGCCGGCCGCACCGAGACGCCGTCGTCATCGAGCAGCAGCACCGAACAGTAGACGCCCTCGGACTGGCTTTCGATCAGCAGCATCAAGTGCTCCAGCGTCTCCTTGAGCGGCGCGCCGCGCGCCACCATTTCGAGCAGGCGGCCCTGGCCGGCGCGCAGTTCGTCGGCCATGGCGCGACGCGTGATGTCGACGATCCGCGCATGCATCAGGCGCCGCTTCGGCGTCGGCAGCACCACCAGCCGCATCTCGCAGCGCACCGCGCGTCCGGCCGCGTTCATGAAGGTGGCTTCGAACACGCGGATCTCGCCCTCCAGCACGCACTGGATATGCGCGGCGATCACCGTGCGCGATGGCTGGCCGTCCGGCTGCAGCGGCGGCTGATG
>DASRXO010000939.1:0-3774 GCA_035654095.1 Telluria sp. | reverse complement strand
TGGCGGCGGGCGAGGCGGTTGCGTTCTCGCTGCGCGCGATCGATGGCGAGGGCAGGGTGCTGCCGTTGGCGATCACGCGCGCGGTCGCGCAGGGCATCACCTTCAAGGGCGCGCGCCAGGCGGCGCAGGTGGCGCTGGCCTTTGCCGACGACGGCCGGGGCGCCGATCCGGTGGCGGGCGACGGCGCGTATGCCGCGGTGCTGGCGCCGGCGCAGACCGGCCTGGCGGCGTTCAACGGCACCATCCGCACCGAGGTGCATTACAGCGTCGAGGGGCGCAGCGGCTTCGTCCTGTTCGACGTGATCTATTCGCCGGAGGTGCCGGCGGTGTGGAGCGGCCAGGTGCGCGAGGCGGTCGAGAACGGCTCGCTGAATTTCTATCTGAAGGCCGAGATACGGCAGCCGGGGCGTTACATCGTGACAGGCAGGGTGGACGATGCGAAGGGGCATCCGTTCGCGCTGGCGACGTTCAACGACGTGCTGGCGGCGGGGCCGAACGAGATCCGGCTGACGCTGTTCGGCAAGCTGATGCGTGACCAGGAGGCGGCGCTGCCGCTGACCTTGCGCGACGTCGACGGTCACCTGCTGAAGGAAAACACCGATCCGGACCGGGCGCTGATGGCGCGGCTGGAGGGCAAGGTCTACGCCAGCAAGGCTTATCCGCTGAAGAATTTCTCCGATGCCGAATGGCAAAGCGAAGAGCGCGCCCGCTATCTGGCCGAGTTCGGCAAAGACCTCGCCGCGGCCGGCGCCGCGCTGAAAGAGTACGATCCCGCGCAAGACCCCAAGAGCGCCTGCGTTTCCAACTAAGCGCTGGGGTCACGTCTGACATTCGTACATTTCGCGAGCGAAATGTACGAATGTCAGACGTGACCCCAACGCTTAATTGAGGCTGTCGAGCAATGCCGGCGGACGGTCTCGCCTATGAAAATCCGTACGACCAGCAGAGCGCGCGGCAAGATATTGCGTGTGGGGTCACATCTGACATTCATACATTTCGCGCGCGAAATGTACGAATGTCAGATGTGACCCCACCGCGGAGATTCAGTTGCCGGGGGGCTTTTGCGCGGCGTTCGGGCGCTTGGCGCTGATTACCACCACCGGCATCGGCGCGGCCGCCGGCCCCGCCTCCGGACGCGCCGCAGCCGCCGGCGCGGACGCCACGTCGTGCACGTAGGCGCAGGCGATGATCAGCCCGAACAACAGCACCAGCCACGCTTCCATATTCTTGAGGACGCTCATCTCGCTCTCCACGCATATCGCCCGCCTGGGCGGCTGAAACAGTGTGAGCTGTTGCGAAATGGATATATTGCTGAGAATCAACCGCGAATACAAATTGCTCGCCGTACTGGCCGACCCCGTAAAATAGCGGCTTACCCGCAGATTCCGAGAGCACAGCATGTCGATACAATGGTACCCAGGCCACATGAACGCCGCCCGCAAGAAGGCGGCGGAGCAGATGGAGAACACCGACCTGGTGATCGAGGTCCTCGACGCGCGCCTGCCCGAAGCGAGCTGCAATCCGATGGTCGAGGAGCTGCGCCTGTTCCGCCAGCGCCCCTGCCTGAAGATCCTCAACAAGGTCGACCTGGCCGACCCCGCCGTCACCGCCGCCTGGAGCGCCTACTACAACGCGCAGGACGGCGTGACGGCCTATGCGATGACCACCAAGAAGCCGGCCGACGTCGCCAAGATCCCCGCGCTGTGCCAGTCGCTGGCGCCGCACCGCGGCGTGCCGACCAAGCCGCTGCGCATCATGATCATGGGGATTCCGAACGTCGGCAAGTCGACCCTGATGAACGCCCTGCTCAAGAAGAAGGTCGCCAAGGTCGGCGACGAGCCGGCCGTCACCAAGATGCAGCAGAAGCTCTACCTCGGCAAGAACATCATCCTGGTCGATACCCCCGGCATGCTGTGGCCGAAGATCGCGCTCGCCAGCGACGGCCTGATGCTCGCCGCCAGCCACGCGATCGGCTCCAATGCGCTGATCGAAGACGAGGTCGCGGTGTTCCTGGCCGAGGTGCTGCTCGAGCGCTACCCGCAACTGCTTAGCGCGCGCTACGGCCTCAAGACCGAGGGCATGGACGGCATCGCGGTGGTGGAGGGCGTGGCCGCGCGGCGCGGCTTCCGCCAGAAGGGCGGCGACCTCGATTTCGAAAAGGCCTCGCACATCTTCCTGCAGGATTACCGCACCGGCGCGCTGGGCCGCATCAGCCTCGAGACGCCCGAGACGCGCGCCGCGCGCGTGGCCCAGCATGACGCCGAGATGGCCGCCAAGGCCAGCAGGCAGGCCGCGATCGCCGCCGAAAAAGCCGCCAACGCGGCGCGCGGCAAACGCGGGAGCTAAGCGGCGGCGGCTTCCCCGAAGCGGAAGCTCGACACCGCCAAGCTGCCGAAGAAGTCGTCCTCGTGATACACGCAGGCGCCGGCTTCCTGCTCGGCCGCGCCGACCGCCACCATCAGCGGCAGCAAATGCTCTTCGCGCGGATGCGCCAGCCGCGCGTACGGCGCCTCGCTCCAGTGCAGCAGCGCGGTGCTGCGCTCGGCCGGCGTCAGCGCCAGCAGCGTGTGCTGCAGCCAGGCGTCGAATTCATGCGAGGCCACGTGCCCGCCCGGCCCGAACTGGCGCAGGTTGTGAAAACTGAGCCCGCTGCCGATGATCAGCACCCCTTCGCTGCGCAGCGGCGCCAGCGCGCGCCCGACCGCGATGTGGGTCAGCGGATCGAGCCCGTGCTTGAGCGAGAGCTGCACGACCGGCATGTCGGCCTCCGGATAGATCGGATACATCATCGAGAAGGTGCCGTGGTCGAAGCCGCGCGCCGGGTCGAGGCTGGCCTGGTGGCCCGCGCCGTCGAGCAGGGCGGCCACGCGCGCCGCCAGCTCGGGCGATCCGGGCGCCTGGTATGTGACCTGGTAGGTGTGCGGCGGGAAGCCGCCGTAGTCGTAGATCATCGGCGGCGCGGCGCTCGACGACACCGCGAACTCGCGCTCTTCCCAGTGCGCGGTGACCACCAGCACCGCCTTGGGCCGCACGCCGACCTGGCGCTTGATGTCGACCAGCGAGGCTTCGAGCTGGTCGTAGGTCGAGCCGTACTGCTCCTTCATGAACGGCCATGGGCCGCCGCCATGGGACACGTAGTAAGTCGGCAGTGCTGTGGCCATGAGCCGCTCCTTCGATTGATCGATACCCCGGATATGGGCGCAGCGGGCCGCTTTATCAATAGCCCGCCGAGCCGGTATAATGACACTGTTTTGGTGCCCGCATGCGCGATCGCGCGTGCAGTTAAACGGGAAACACCAAGCGGCCGCCGCCGGCCTGACCGGCGCGCCCGCCCAGGTGTGCTGCCCCCGCAACGGTAAACAAGCGCCGCCCCTGTCGGGACGGCTGGCTGCCTCAGGACCACTGTGCTGTGTATAAGCATAGGAAGGTGAGGCAGTCCGACTTGCGAGCCCGGATACCGGCCAAGACAGGTGGATGCCCGCGCAAGCCGGCCTCCGTTGAATCCGGCTTGCGGGGACGCAGGGCGGATGCACTCTTTCGAAAAACGACAACATGACTTTTCCTCGCACCACGCGCCACGCGCCGGCGTCGAAGCCGCTCGCGCTGGCTTCCGCCCTTTCCCTTTGCTTCCTCGCTTCCGCCGTCCAGGCCCAGGACGCGGCCATCCCGTCGGTGCTGGTGACCGGCTCGCGCTTCGCCAGCGACCCGGCCTTGATGCCGATCGGCGCCACCGTGATCACGGCCGACGAGATCCGCCGCGCCGGCGCCAGCGAC
>DASRXO010000938.1:0-3950 GCA_035654095.1 Telluria sp. | reverse complement strand
AGCTCGCGCAGTTCCTTGTCCGAGAAGATCTTGTTGCCGACGATGTTGATCTGCTTGATGCGCGCGATCTCGCCCTCGTCCACGTTGAACATCACGGTCACGCGGTTACGCTCGATCGGCGTCACGGTGGTGGTGATCTTCACGCCATACAGGCCGTGCGACAGGTACTGGCGCTTGAGTTCCTGCTCGGCGCGGTCGACCGAGGCCTTGTCGAAGATCTTGGTCTCGCCGACGCCGATTTCCTTGAGCGCCTTGACCAGCACGTCCTTTTCGAATTCCTTGGTGCCGGTGAAGTCGACGGTGGAGATCGCGGGCCGCTCTTCGACCAGCACCACCAGCACACCGTTGTCCTCTTCCAGCCGCACGTCCTTGAAGAAGCCGGTCGCGTACAGCGCCTTGATCGCCGCGATGCTCTTCTCGTCGTCGAAGGTCTCGCCGACCCGCACCGGCAGGTAGGTAAACACGGTGCCGGCCTCGGTGCGCTGGATCCCTTCGATCCGGATGTCCTTGACCACGAATGGAGCGACTGCGAACGCGGGGCCGGCGCAGACGGCCAGTACGGCGGCGCCAATCAAACTGCGGCGAAAGTAAGGCAAGGCAAAACGGTCAGAATGTAATTTCATTGGCTAAATCAATGGGTCGATCATTGGACAACATACATACTCGGGGATGCGGGGGGCTCGCCTTACAAGAGCCGCACGACGTCGTTGAAGACGGCTAGCGCCATCAGCATGACCAACAGGCCAAGGCCGGCGCGCTGCGCAAATTCACCTATCCGCTCGGGCAAGGGGCGCCCGGTCAAAACTTCCAGCGAATAATACAGCAAAAGACCACCGTCCAGAACCGGAATTGGTAACAGATTCATCACGCCCAGACTGATGCTGATCGAGGCCACGAAGCTCAGGAACACGATCGCGCCCAGCCGCGCGGTCTGGCCGGCGTAGTCGGCGATGGTGATCGGACCGGTCACGTTCTTCCACGAGGCCTGGCCGGTGATCATCTTGCCGATGAATTTGAGCTGGAACGCGCCCAGCTCCCAGGTCTTGCGCACCGCGCGCGCCAGCGCGCCGAGCGGGCCGTAGGCCACCGTCACCATCTCGCGCCCCAGCGCCGGGCGCACCTTGAGCACGCCGACCTTGCCGCTGGGGTCGAGCTCGGGCGTGACCGCCAGCGTGAATTGCGCGCCGTCGCGCAGCCCCGTGACCGACAGCGCACGCCCGCCGGACGGGCGGATCGCGTCGATCAGGGCCATGCCGTCGGCGATCGGCTTGCCGTCGATCGCGATAATCAGGTCGCCCGCCCGCAGGCCGGCGCGCTCGCCGGCGCCGCCCGGCATCACCTCTTCGAGCACCGGCTTGGGCAGCCAGGCGCCCATCCCGAGCCGGGTCAGCACGTCGCTTTCGAGATCGAGGCCGCTCATGGCGCCGGCCGGCAGCACCGCGCCGAAGCTGCCGCCGCTCGGGCGCCGCACCTCGAGCCGCGCTTCGCGCTGGTCGACCACCGCGTGCATGATCTCCCAGCGCAGGTCGGACCAGCTTTCGACCGGCGTGCCGTCGACCGCGATGACGCGGTCGCCCGGACGCAGGCCGGCCTGGTAGGCGGCGGTGTCGGGGGCCATCGCGCGCAGGCGGGTGCCGGCGTCCTCCAGGCCGTGCATGTACAAGCCGGCGAACACCAGGATCGCAAGCACGAAGTTGGCCAGCGGGCCGGCCGCCACGATCGCGATCCGGCGCCATACGCTCTGGCGCGTGAATTCGCGTTGCAGGTCGGCCGCGCCGATGGCCGGGGCCTGCTCGTCGCGGCTGTCGAGCATCTTGACGTAGCCGCCCAGCGGCAGCACCGACACCGCCCACTCGGTCTGGTCCTTGCCGAAACGGCGCGACCACACCACCTTGCCCATGCCGAGCGAGAAGCGCAGCACCTTCACGCCGCACAGGCGCGCCACCGTGTAGTGACCGAGTTCGTGGAAGATGATCAGCGGTCCCAGCGCGAGCAGGAAGGCCAGCACGGTCTGGATGAAGTTCATCGCACGATCCCGCCCACGATCGCTTCCGCCGCGCGCCGCGCGCGCGCATCCTGGGCCATCACGGCCTCGATGCTGGCGGCCGGGCCGTGTTCGTTCTCGTGCATCACGCGCGCGATCACGCGGTCGATGTCGCGAAAGCCGATGCGCGCCTCGAGGAAGGCCTGCACCGCGACCTCGTTGGCGGCGTTCAGCAGCGCCGGCGAGGTGCCGCCCGCCTCCAGCGCCTCGAAGGCCAGCGCCAGGCAGGGGAAGCGGCGCAGGTCGGGCCGCTCGAACTGCAGGGTGCCGATGGCGGTCAGGTCGAGCTGCGCGACGCCCGATTCGATCCGCTCGGGGAACGCCAGCGCATTGGCGATCGGGGTGCGCATGTCGGGGTTGCCGAGTTGGGCGATGACCGAGCCGTCCACATACGAGACCATCGAGTGGATCACGCTTTGCGGATGGATCACCACCTCGATCTGCGACGCCGGCGCGCCGAACAGCCAGTGCGCCTCGATCACTTCGAGGCCCTTGTTCATCATGGTGGCCGAATCGACCGAGATCTTGCGGCCCATGACCCAGTTCGGGTGCTTGCAGGCCTGCTCGGGCGTCACGTCCTCCAGGGTCTCGACCGCGCGCGCGAGGAAGGGGCCGCCGGACGCGGTCAGCAGGATCTTGGCCACCCCGGCGCCGGACGGCGAACGCGCGTAGGACGCGGGCAGCGACTGGAAGATCGCATTGTGTTCGCTGTCGATCGGCAGCAGCGTGGCGCCGTGCTCGCGCACCGCGTCCATGAACAGCTGGCCGGACATCACCAGCGCTTCCTTGTTCGCCAGCAGGATCTTCTTGCCGGCGCGCGCCGCGGCCAGCGCCGGCGCCAGGCCGGCCGCGCCGACGATGGCGGCCATCACGGTGTCGGTGTCGGCGCTGGAAGCGACCGCGCACAGCGCGGCCTCGCCGTAGTCGACCTCGATGCGCAGGTCCTTGGCGCGCAGCAGCGCGCGCAGGCGCTGCGCCGCGTCGGCCGTGCCGACCACCGCGCATGCGGGGCGGAACCGTTCGCACTGGGCGGCCAGTTCCTCGACCCGGTGCTGCGCGGTCAGCGCATGGACCTGGTATTTATCGGGATGGCGCGCCAGCACATCGAGCGTGGACACGCCGATGGAGCCGGTAGCGCCAAGGATGGTGATGCGTTGCATAGGGCGCTCCTTTAGAGCCAGGCGTCGATCAACGCCGCCAGCGGCAGTACCGGGATCAGGGCGTCGATCCGGTCCAGCACCCCGCCATGGCCGGGCAGCAGCGCGCTGCTGTCCTTGACGCCGGCGCGGCGCTTGAGCTGCGATTCGAACAAGTCGCCGACCACGCTGGCGGCGGCGATGAGGACCAGCACCACCGCCGTGGCGGCGCTGCCGAAGGCGGCGTACAGGCGCAGCACGAAGGTGTCGGCCAGCGCCTCGCGCCCGAATACGATGGCCAGCGCGGACAGCAGCAGCACCGCGACGGCGCCGCCGAGCGCGCCTTCCCACGATTTGCCGGGCGAGATGGACGGCGCCAGCTTGCGCTTGCCGAAGGCCTTGCCGGCGAAGTAGGCGCCGATGTCGGCGATCCAGACCAGCGCCATCACCGACAGCAGGTAGAGCGGCGAGTGGAAGTACAGCGCGGCGATCGCGATGAAGCAGCCGACGATGGCGATCGCGTAGGTCACGCCGAGCATCGCGCTGGAGGCGCTGCCCAGCTCCGGCAGGCCGAGCTTGAGCGAGGGCGCCAGCCGCAGCAGCCAGATCAACACGCTGATGGCGAACCAGAAGATCGTGATGTGCTGGCCGGCCACGAACACGCTGTAGGCGAAGGCCGCGGTCCAGAACGCGGCGATCAGCGCGGCGCGCCCCGGATTCGGGTTGAACAGGCGGAAGCTCTCCCACACCGCGGCGGCGAAGAACACGGT
>DASRXO010000937.1:0-2206 GCA_035654095.1 Telluria sp. | reverse complement strand
AAGTAGGTTTTGGACTCGCTCGGGGCGCACTCCGCCCGCGCACGCTAAGACCAGACTGGTCGGCATTCGCGTAACTTGCGCGAACTGTGCAAGTCTTCTTATGGCGTGCGCCGTGACAAGGCGGCGCTTTCCAGTGGGTGCAAGCCCCACCCGGCAACCGCTCCAGCCGGAAGCAATCGGAGCAGTCATGGAGGTAACGAAGTGGCTAAGCCTTCGATTAGCGTGTCACGAATTGGTGACAGTGCGAGTGTGCAGGCCGCAACGCGAGTGAACGCCGAGCAAGCCTTGTATGGGGCTTTTGAAGTCAAGCATATATTTTACACCACTCTCCACTTCCTCCATTCCAGTTTCTTTGTTCGACTTGGAATCCCGTTTCTTCGCCCGGACCCACACACGTGTTGAGGCCGACGCGCACAGGGCCTGTCAAGGTCGGCCGTCGCTCTGCCCTGGCCGCACGCTCCGTCGTTTCCAGGCCGCGCCTTTGACAGGCCCGAGCACGGCGGCCACGCTGGTTGTAGTCGGGACGATGATCAGAGGGGAGCTTTGCCATCGGGCGCGATCATCGCGCCACAACCTTGTATTCGGTAGGTCCGTAGCGACCTGACCATGATGCAGTCATGCGCATCGGCGGCGAAGCTCCTCGGCGGCGGACCCATTCTCGAAACCGGTTTCAAAACCATGGCTTGCTTCGGGTGACCGCCACCTCGGATCGTCATCGGACACTGACGATGTTCTGCTCGTCAGCCTCCGAGAGCTTGTCTTTCTAAGTCCTCTCCCTCACGCCGCTCGCAATACGACGCCAGCCGGAACCTCGCCAGTGGTTACCAGACGCCACAAGGCAATTAGCAATTTGCGCGCCAGAGCTACGATTATTGTTTTGCGGTTTCTGCCACCCTCAGTTCGAGTCCGATACCACTGGGCCAATGCACTGTCCTTCTGAAAGAGCAAAAAGCGCCAAGCCAACTGAATCATTCCGCCGCGTACTCGTGCGTTGCCCGCCTTGGCGAGCCCTTTCTCTCGCCGTTTGCTGCCGCTCTCGTCGGGTGCGCCAGTGAGACCAGCATAGCGCGCTACGGCTCGTCGATCCCGCAATTTCCGCGAGAGGACCTCGTGCACCAGCATGTCCGCCGTTTCTATACCAACACCAATAACGCGGGCGATCAGTCGGACCATCGCGTGTGGTCCATCACCGGGTGCCTGCTCCATACGCTCCAGGCGGGCCTCCTGGATCTGGCGGATCTGATCACTGACGAGCCGCCGGCGCTCCATGTCGCGATGCAGCTCAGCTAGCGTGTTGGGCGGTATTGGTTCGCCCTCGGGCGTGCGCAAATCTTCAAGGCGCCCGGCGGCCTTCTTCAGCTTGGGATTGAAGCCGCGGATGCCCAGCCGGATCAACGCTGCTTTCATTCGGTTGACAATCCGAGTTTGCTCTCCGACGAGGCTCTGGCGCTCGCGGTTGGGCCGCTTGGCATCTTCGTCCTTGGTAGTCGGGATCGCTACCATCTTGCAGTGATCTCGCTCGCCGCGCAGCCAGCCGAGAAAGGCGCGCTTGAGCAGCTCGGTGTCGAGACGGTCGGTCTTGGCGCGCCGGTGCTCGCGCGACACGGCTACGCTTGATGCGTGGATAACGTGGGGCTCGATGCCGCGTGCTCTAAGCCAGCGCGCCAGCCAGAAACCGTCCCGGCCGGCCTCAAAGGCGACGGTAATGCGTTCGATCCTGCGTCCTGCTTTCTCCGCTTCCTCACGCCAGCGATTGAGCAGCTTCAGCAATGCGCTCTCGTCGACCGCAAGCTTCTTCAACGGCTGACGCTCGACGCCAGGCACGATGCCGGCAACGAGCCAGCTCGACAAACTCATTTCGATCACTGCGATCAGTGTGCTGTCCTGTTTCAAAACGATACGGGATTGGTTCAGGTCGTTCGGCTTTTGCATTGGGGGCCTCCATCGGGTCACATCAGCGACGATGTGTGCAATTTCCTCGCCGCCGCCCCATAGCATCTCGAAAAGGACGATGTGTAGGCCGACCCGACTGCCATATCGGGGAAGGTTGAAATGGCTGGGCGCGTTGAGCGAAGATTACGCCCATCCGCTACACCGGGGTATTGGCGGCAGCATGTACACAAGGAAAGCGTACGCAACACGGGAAGCCCCAAGGCGTGGTCAGCGATGACCAACCGGAGGCCCGTGAGGGACAGGCTGGGCGCCC
>DASRXO010000936.1:0-7111 GCA_035654095.1 Telluria sp. | reverse complement strand
CATGGTCGGCACGAAGGCGGTCCGCAATTGCCCGCTCAACTGGTCGCGCAATTCTTCGATGGATGAGATGATTTTCATGGGAAGGCCTGAGGCTAAAGTGAATAGGTGCGCGGCTAGGCCGGCGAGTAGGCGAGGCGCACGTAGATCGGCGCAAACGGCTCGGCCTGGGTAATTTCGATCAGCGTTTCCTTGGCCAGTTCGAGCATGGCGACGAAGTGCACGACCACGATCGGCACCCCATGCTGGTCATGGAACAGGTCGCCGAACTCGACGAAGCGCGCCGCCTGCAACTGCCGCAAAATGGCCGACATATGCTCGCGCACCGACAACTCCTGGCGGCTGATCTTGTGGTGGGCGGTGAGCTTGGCGCGCTTGAGCACGTCGAGCCAGGCGCGCTGCAAATCGCCGGCGTCGACCTCGGGCCACACCGGCACGTTGCTCTGCTCGATGAACAACTGGGGCCGGATGAAATCGCGGTCCAGCTGCGGCAGCGCATTCAGGTCGTAGGCGGCCAGCTTGATTTGCTCGTAATCGAGCAGGCGCCGCACCAGCTCGGCGCGCGGATCGCCGGCGTCGTCGTCGTGGTCGGACTTTCGCTGCGGCAGCAGCATGCGCGACTTGATCTCGATGAGCATCGCCGCCATCAGCAGGTACTCGGCCGCCAGCTCGAGGTTGTGCAGCCGGATCTGGTCGACATACTTGAGGTATTGCAGGGTCACCTGCGCCATCGGGATGTCGAGGATGTTGAAGTTCTGCTTGCGGATCAGGTAGAGCAGCAGGTCGAGCGGACCTTCGAAGGCGTCGAGGAAGATCTCGAGCGCGTCGGGCGGGATGTAGAGGTCGGCCGGCATGCGCAGCAGCGGCTCGCCGTACAGGCGCGCAATCGCGGCGGCGTCGGCTGCGGGCGCCGCCTCGGCGCTGCCGGCGTCGGCAAGCACGGCTGCGCTGGGATCGGCGCCGGCGACCGGCTCGTCCAGCGCCGCGGCCGCCGCCTCGTCAGGCAACATGGTTCCCGCCCCGCGTGATCAGACTTTGTTTTGGTACACGTAAGCTTGCTGACTGACGCGCGATTCCTTGCCGCGCTCCTGGTCGGACAACGCCACCGGCGCCTTGTCCCACAGCAGGGCACGCCCGGCGCGCTGGCCTTCTTCGATGCCCGGATTCTTGGCCTTGAGCTCTTTGATGAACTGGGTGTGGTCGGATTCGTACAGCGAGAATTGTTTGGACAGTTTCATGATGTGGAATAGTGGTGCGGACTACGCTATTTTACCGCGAGCACAGGCCGGACGGTAACAAACCGCCCCGCCCGCCGGGATTTACGGATGCAGGGCGTTCAACTGGCGCGCGATGATGTCGTGGTTCAGCCACAGCACCGGGCCGATCTGCTCGGCCGCGCCATGGAACATCAGCGGGCCGGCGCCTTCCAGCACCAGCGAGCTCAGGTGGTCGGTGATCAGGGCCTTGCGGTCCTTGTGCAGCTTGGTGATCTCTTCCGAAGTGCCGATCATGACCTCGGCCAGCGCCGGCGTGTTGTCCATCGGCCAGGCGCCGAAGTTGCGGAAGCTGGCGCTGGTGGCGTCGTTGTTGTAGCTCTCGATCATGGCGAGAATCGATTGCAGCGACACGCCGTCGTCCAGCAGCGCCTCGCAGGCCTTCCATTGCTGCTCGGCCCAGGCGGTGCCGCCTTCTTTCTTCAGCGCGGCCAGCAGCGGGAACAGCGACAGTTCGACGCCGACGAAAATATCGGAGGAATTGGTGCGGATTTCCGGGCAGTTGAACACGGTGGCCTTGATGCCTTGCGCCCACGCGGCCTGGGCCACGCTCTCGAGACGCATCTTGGCGTAGCCCTGGGTGTAGTTGGTGTAGGTCTGCCACTGGTAGGCGCCGCCGATCAGGATCTCGGTGCCATGGTAGCCGTAGGCGCTGTAGCGGACCTGGCCGCCGCCCTTGGTCACGCGCTCGCGGATCGCCGCGCTCGACGTAATCAGGTGTTGCAGGGTGTTGGCGGTGACTTCGTCGAAGTTCATCAAAATCAGCTTGCCGAGGTCGCTGTCGAGCAGGGCCCGCGAGGACATGAAGCGCTCGCCGCGGCCCTTGTAGATGCGGTTGGCGTTCGCCAGGAAGGCCTTGACGCGCGGGATGCCGCCCGCCATGGTGTGGGCGAAGAATACGTTGGCGCCGTCCGGCACCAGCTTGTCGATCTCGGCCATGACCTGGGCGGCGGAGTCGGTGAAGCGGCGCACGCCGGCCTGGCGGCAGCGCTCGATCGCGGCCCAGTCCAGCTTGTCTTCCTGCCAGCTCTTGAGGGTCAGGCCCGACAGCATTTCGGTCGGGTTCGGTTCGCCGGCCGGGGCGTCGAGGTCGAAGCCGGCCATCAGCGGTACGTTGATGATGCGCCCGCCCAGTTTTTCTTCGGCTTCGGCCAGCTCTTCCGGGGTCAGGGCGCGCAGCGCGAGCTTGTCGTCGCGGCGGCCGACGGTGATGCCGACGATGGTCATGCCCGCCTTGCGCGCTTCGTCGATCAGGCCGTTCACATAGCCGCGCCCGAACAGTTCGCCGAACAGGACGAACACGTCGCCTTTGCGGAACAGATTGGCCTGCGGGAGGTGCCTCAAGGAAGTCAGTTCGGTCATAAAGTAGCTACCACTCAAAAAAGTTGGGCGCGTCATCGCGCGGGTTTCTCGTTAAACACGACATTATACCGTCCGCGCAGGCGCTCGAAACCAAGGCAAAATCAAGGGCGCAGCAGGCGGCGCATGACGACCGGCGCCGGTTCGGCCGGGTTGGCGTGGCCGTATTCGAGCTCGGCCGCCAGCGCGAAGCCGAAACCGGCGTAGAAGTCGATCAGCGCGGCGTCGTCGCTAGCCGAACGGCGCACCGCGAGGGGCATCGCGCGCCTCAGCGGATCCGCATGCCCGGCTGTGCGCCCGGCCAGGGCTCGAGTACGTACAGGCCGGGATGGGCCTTCTCGTCGGCCGCCGAGGCGCACAGCACCATGCCTTCGGACACGCCGAACTTCATCTTGCGCGGCGCGAGGTTGGCCACCAGCACGGTCAGCTTGCCGATCAACTGCTCGGGCGTGTAGGCCGATTTGATGCCCGAGAAGACGTTGCGCAGGCGGCCTTCGCCGACGTCAAGCGTCAGGCGCAGCAGCTTGTCGGAACCCTCGACCTGCTCGCAGTTGACGATCTTCGCGATCCGCAGGTCGATCTTGCTGAAGTCGTCGATCTTGATTTCGGGCGCGAGTTCCTCGATGTCGCCGGCGGCGGCCGCGTCGGCGGCGGGTGCGGCAACCGCGGCCGGCTTGTCGAACAGGTCTTCGACCATCTTGGCATCGACCCGCTGCATCAGGTGGCTGTAGGCGCCGATCTGGCGGCCCAGCATGCTGCGGTAGACCGCCTCACCCTGGGTATCGTCCCAGCTGAAGCGGGCGTCGCCGAGGAATTCGGCGACCCGCGCGGCGACCTTCGGCAGCACCGGCGACAGCAGGATCGTCAACTGGCGGAACAGGATCAGCGCGGCGGTGCAGACGTCGTGCAGCTCGGCGTTCTTGTCGGCATCCTTGGCCAGGATCCAGGGCTTGTTCTCGTCCACGTACTGGTTGGTGACGTCGGCGATCTCCATGATCTCGCGCAGCGCCTTGCCGAATTCGCGGCTCTCGAAATTGGCGGCGATGCTGGCCTGGCGCTCGGCGCCGTCGGCCGTGGTCAGGGCGCGCTTGATCCAGCCTTGCGCCGATGGCGACAGCGCGCTTGCCAGCTTGCCGTCGAATTTCTTGGCGATGAAGCCGGCGCAGCGGCTGGCGATATTGACGTACTTGCCGATCAAGTCGCTGTTCACGCGCGCCACGAAGTCGTCGCCGTTGAAGTCGAGGTCCTCGACCTTCGAGTTGAGCTTGAAGGCGATGTAGTAGCGCAGCCACTCGGGATTCATGCCGAGGTCGAGGTAGCGCAGCGGCGAGATGCCGGTGCCGCGCGACTTCGACATCTTCTCGTTGTTGACGGTCAGGTGGCCGTGCACATTGACCTTCAGCTTGTCGATGATCGGGTGGCCCGCGAAATTGAGCATCGCCGGCCAGAACAGCAGGTGGAAGGAGACAATGTCCTTGCCGATGAAGTGCACCTGCTCGGTGGCCGGGTCGCGGAGCAGGGCGTCGAAGTCGATGCCGTTCTTGCCGCAGTAGTTTTTCAGGCTGGCCAGGTAGCCGACCGGCGCGTCCAGCCAGACATAGAAGAACTTGCCCGGGGCGTCGGGAATCGGGATGCCGAAGTAGGGCGCATCGCGCGAGATGTCCCAGTCGGCCAGCTTTTCGCCGGCGTCGCCCAGCCACTCCGAGACCTTGTTCACCATCTCGGGCTGCAGGCGGCCCGGCGTGTTCAGCCACTCCTTGAGGAAGCTGAAGCAGCGCGGATCGGACAGGGCGAAGAAGTACTGCTCCGACGGTTTCAGGATCGGCGTGGCGCCGGTGAACACCGAGATCGGATTGATCAGCTCGGTCGGCTGGTAGGCCGCGCCGCACACTTCGCAATTGTCGCCGTACTGGTCCTTGGCCCCGCATTTCGGGCACTCGCCCTTGATGTTGCGGTCGGCCAGGAACATGCCCTTGACCGGGTCGAAGAAGCGGTCCACGGTCTTGGTGACGATCAGCCCGGCCTCGCGCAGCTTGCGGTAGATGCCCTGCGACAGTTCGACGTTTTCCGGCGAGTCGGTCGAATACCAGTTGTCGAAGGCGATCTGGAAGCCGTCCAGGTATTGCTGGCGGCCGGCGGCGATCTTGGCCACGAATTCCTGCGGCGTGATGCCTTCCTTCTCGGCCGCGATCATGATCGGCGTGCCATGGGTGTCGTCGGCGCAGACGAAATGGACCTCGCGCGGGCTGGCCCCGTCCTTTTGCATGCGCTGAAATCGCACCCAGATATCGGCCTGGATGTATTCCATCATGTGGCCGATGTGGAACGCTGCATTCGCGTAAGGCAGGGCGGTGGTGACGAACAGCTTGCGAGTCATGGTCGTTGGGCGCTTATCGATAGATGAAAAAGAGCATTTTACCAGCGGACGGGCGCGCTGCGCAGACCGCTGGCGGGCGGTTTGCCATTCCGGCAAGGCCGCCTGGGGCATTTTGCGCTAAACTTCGGGATCACTTACGGAGATTTACCGACATGAGCATCACAGCAGAAGATGTCAAGGCCGCGCTGGCGGCGGTCATCGACCCGAACACCGCGAAGGACCTGGTGTCGTCCAAATGCGTCAAGAACATCAAGATCGAGGGCGGCAGCGTGTCGCTCGACGTCGAACTCGGCTATCCGGCCAAGAGCCAGCTGCCGGCCATCCGCGCGGCGGTGGCGACCGCCGTGAAGACGGTCGCCGGCGTGGAAGAAGTCCATGCGAATGTCTATTCGAAGATCATTTCGCACACCGTGCAGCGCGGCCTCAAGCTGATGCCGAACGTGAAGAACATCATCGCGGTCGCCTCGGGCAAGGGCGGGGTCGGCAAGTCGACCACCGCGGTCAACCTGGCGCTGGCGCTGGCCGCCGAGGGAGCCATCGTGGGCGTGCTCGACGCCGACATCTACGGCCCCTCGCAGCCGATGATGCTGGGTATCTCGGGCCGTCCCGAGAGCAGCGACGGCAAGACCATGGAGCCGCTGGAAAACCACGGCATCCAGGTCTCCTCGATCGGCTTCATGATCGACCCGGATGAGCCGATGGTGTGGCGCGGCCCGATGGTGACCCAGGCCCTGCAGCAGTTGCTCGAGCAAACCAACTGGCGCGACCTCGATTACCTGGTGGTCGACATGCCGCCCGGTACCGGCGACATCCAGCTGACCCTGTCGCAAAAGGTGCCGGTCACCGGCGCGGTGATCGTCACCACCCCGCAGGACATCGCGCTGCTCGACGCGCGCAAGGGCCTGAAGATGTTCGAGAAGGTCGGCATCCCGATCCTCGGCGTGGTCGAGAACATGAGCACCCACATCTGCTCGAACTGCGGCCATACCGAGGCGATCTTCGGCCACGGCGGCGGGGAGAAGATGTGCGCCGATTTCGGCGTCGAATTCCTCGGCGCCTTGCCGCTGACCATGGCGATCCGCGAGCAGACCGATTCCGGCCGCCCGACCGTGGTCGCCGAGCCGGACGGTCCGATCGCCGCGGTCTACAAGGACATCGCGCGCAAGGTGGCCGTCAAGATCGCCGAGAAGGCCAAGGACATGACCAGCAAGTTTCCCAGTATCGTTGTCAAAAACGATTAAGCCCCCCACCAAGGAGATACACAATGCGCGCGATGTGGATGCAGATGTTGTTGGCAGTGACGATCAGCGGGACCACCCTGGTGGCGGCCGCGCAATCGGTGTCGTTCGTGGAGCCCACCGATGGCGCCACGGTGAGCAGTCCGTTCAAGGTCAAGTTCGCGGTCAACGGCATGGAAGTCAAGCCGGCCGGCGACATGACCGTCAACACCGGCCACCATCACCTGGTCATCAACGGCGAGCCGATCAAGGCCGGCGAGTCGGTGCCCTTCGATGCGACCCACCTGCATTTCGGCAAGGGCCAGACCGAAACCGAGCTCACGCTGCCGCCCGGCCAGTACCGCCTGACCATGCAGTTTGCCAACGGCGCCCATCAGTCGTATGGCGAGGCCCTGAGCAAGACCATCAAAGTCACGGTCAAGTAGGCGCCTCTGCAGATCGACGCCATCCGCCAGCGCCTGCGTGCGCTGGGCGCCCGTCCCGAACACGAGCAGCGCGTGCTGCGCGACTGGGTCCAGGCCCAGCCGCACGAGCGCGGGCGGCGCCGTCCCCAGGATTATTTGCCGGCCGCGCTGCGCGCGGCCTTGCCCGCGCTCGACGCCGAGCTGGGCGCGCTGGCGCGGCTGGTCAGCAGCCATCCCGCCGACGACGGTTCGGCGCGGCTGCTGGTCGGCCTGGCCGACGGCCAGGCGGTCGAGAGCGTGCTGCTGCCGCGCGATGGCTTGTGCGTGTCGAGTCAGGTCGGCTGCGCGGTCGGCTGCCAGTTTTGCATGACCGGGCGCGATGGCCTGGTGCGCCAGGTCGGCAGCGCCGAGATCGTCGCCCAGGTGGTGCTGGCGCGCGGCATGCGGCCGGTGAAGAAGGTG
>DASRXO010000935.1:0-4019 GCA_035654095.1 Telluria sp. | reverse complement strand
CCGGGGTCAGTGCCGACATTCGGACACGAGCTCGACAGGCGCGCCTGTCGAGCTCGTGTCCGAATGTCGGCACTGACCCCGGTTCTTGTACTCGTCATGCCTACCAGAGCTTGACCTTGACCTGCAGCGACAGGCCGCCGTACAGCCGGTCCTTGTACGAAGGGACGAAGGCGAGGTTGAAACCGACCCGTCGGTAGTCCATGCTGGCGACCGGAATCAGCGCCGGGAACCAGCCGCCGTCGCGCATCTTCGGATAGCCGTTGAAGGCGCCGACCACCGCCCCGAGCCGCAGCGGCCCAAGCCGGAACGGCTGGTAGTACCACCCCGCATACGACGAATATTCGCGGTCGCTGTTGTAGAAGCGCCCGGCGGTGAGCGCCGCGTCCTCGCTGTAGCGATACTCGACGCCGAGCCCGGGATTGCTGCCGTTGAGGTCTTTGTCGCGCTGGAAGTGATAGGTCGCAAAGCCGGCGTTGAGCCACCATTCGCTGAGCTTGGCCGGTTCCTGCGCCTGCGCCTGGGCCTGCGCCGGCAGCAGCGCAAGCAGCAGCGGCAGGCAGATGAGGGAACGCTTCATCAATCGTCTTCGTCGGCGTCGAGGTCGGGGAACATCACGCCGGTGTAGCCGAAGTGCGAGAAGTCCTTGATCCGCATCGGGTACAGGATGCCGAGCAGATGGTCGACCTCGTGCTGCACCACACGCGCATGGAAGCCCTCGGCGTCGCGCACGATCGGCTTGCCGTACTGGTCGACGCCCTCGTAATGCAGCTGGGTGTAGCGCGGCACCGCGCCGCGCAGGCCGGGCACCGACAGGCAGCCTTCGTACTGCTCCTCCGTCTCGTCCGACAGCGGCGTCAGTACGGGATTGATCAGCACCGTCTGCGGCACCGGCGGCGCGTCCGGATAGCGCTGGTTGTCCTTGAAGCCGTAGATCACCAGCTGCAGGTTGACGCCGATCTGCGGCGCGGCCAGCCCGGCGCCGCGCGCCGCGTGCATGGTGTCGAACATGTCGGCGATCAGCGCCTCCAGCTCCGGCGTGCCGAATTCGGTCACCGGCTCGGCCACGCGCAGCAGGCGCGGGTCGCCCATCTTGAGGATTTCACGTACGGTCATTTTACACTCTGTTCCTTATGCATCTGGTCGAGGAAGTCGCGGAAGCCGGCGCCCGTTTCGGGGTGCTTGAGGCCCATCGCGGTCATCGCTTTCAGGTATCCGAGCTTGGAACCGCAATCATACCGCTGTCCGGCATATCGGTACGCGAGCACGCGCTCGGCCGCCATCAGCGCGGCGATGCCGTCGGTCAGCTGGATCTCGCCGCCGGTGCCGGTGCCGAGGTTTTCGAGGTAGTCGAATATCTTGCCCGACAAGACGTAGCGCCCCACCACCGCCAGCGTCGACGGCGCGACCTCCGGCTGCGGCTTCTCGACAATGCCGGACACCAGCTCGAGGCCCGAGCGGTAGGCCGAGGTGCTGACGATGCCGTACTGCTTGGTATGCGCGCGCGGCACGTCCTGCACCGCGAGGATGCTGCAGTTCTCGTAGGCGTACACGTCGGTCATCTGGGCCAGCACCGGCTTGACGCCTGGCTCGGTGTCCATGAAGTCGTCGGCCAGCAGCACGGCGAACGGCTCGTCGCCGACCACCGGGCGCGCGCACAGCACCGCGTGGCCGAGGCCCAGCGGCGCCGACTGGCGGATGTAGATGCAGGTGATATTTTTCGGGATCACGTTGCGCACGAATTCGAGCAGTTCGGCCTTGCCGGCCGCTTCGAGTTCGGATTCGAGTTCGTAGGCCTTGTCGAAATGGTCTTCGATCGCGCGCTTGTTACGGCCGGTGATGAAGATCATCTCGGTGATGCCGGCGGCGACCGCCTCCTCCACCGCGTACTGGATCAGCGGCTTGTCGACGATCGGCAGCATCTCCTTCGGCTGCGCCTTGGTGGCGGGCAGGAAGCGGCTGCCCAGTCCCGCGACCGGGAAGACGGCTTTTCTAATTTTTCTCATGATGGTCGGACTCCGTGTTTGCCAAAAGGGTGAGCAAGGCCGCCTCGTCGAGCAGGGCGATGCCCAGTTCCTGCGCCTTGGTCAACTTGCTGCCGGCGTCGGCGCCGGCCACCAGGTAAGAGGTTTTCTTCGACACCGAACCGGCCACCTTGCCGCCGGCCGCTTCGATCCTGGCCGCGGCATCGTCGCGCGACAGCGTGGGCAGGGTCCCGGTCAGCACGAAGGTCTTGCCGGACAGCGGGCTTTGCGCCTTCATCACGTGCTCGCCCTCCTTCCACTGCAAGCCGGCTTCGCGCAGCTTGGCGACCAGCGCGGCGTTCTGCGCGTCGGACAGGAATTCGCCGATCGAACGCGCAACCACCGGGCCGACGTCGGCCACTTCCAGCAGTTGCAGCCCGCCTTCCCAGGTGGCCGCGTGCAGCAGTGCGTCGAGATTGCCGAAGTGCTGGGCCAGCGCCTTCGCGGTCGACTCGCCGACGTGGCGGATGCCGAGCGCGTAGATGAAGCGGCCGAAGGTGGTGTGCTTCGACTTCTCCAGCGCGTCGAGCACGTTCTGAGCCGACTTGGCGGCCATGCGGTCGAGGTTTTTCAGGTTCTCGAGATCGAGTTTGGTGTACAGGTCGGCCGCGGTGTCGATCAAGCCTTTATCGACCAGCTGTTCGATCAGCTGGTCGCCCAGGCCCTCCACGTCCATCGCGCGGCGCGACACGAAGTGCATCAGGCCGCCCTTCTTCTGGGCGCTGCAATGGGTCCAGCCGCCGGAACAGCGGGCGATGGCTTCGTCTTCGGGCCGCACGATCGGCGAGTCGCATACCGGGCAATTGGCCGGCATGAGGAACTCGCGCGCATCCGCCGGACGGCGCTCCGGCACATGGCTGACCACTTCCGGAATCACGTCGCCGGCGCGGCGCACGATGACGGTGTCGCCGATGCGGATGTCCTTGCGGCGCACTTCATCCTCGTTGTGCAGGGTCGCGTTGGTGACGGTGACGCCGCCCACGAACACCGGCACCAGCCGCGCCACCGGCGTGATCGCGCCGGTGCGGCCGACCTGGACTTCGATCTCCTGCACCTGGGTGAGCGCCTCTTCGGCCGGGAATTTGTGGGCAGTCGCAAAGCGCGGCGCGCGCGACACGAAGCCAAGCCGCTGCTGGTCTTCCAGCCGGTTGACCTTGTAGACCACGCCGTCGATTTCGTACGGCAGGCCAGCGCGGCGCTCGCCGACGCCCTTGAAAAACGCGAGCATGCCGGCCGCGCCCAGCACCACGTCGCGCTCCTTCGAGACCGGCAGGCCAAGCTCGGCGAACCAGTCGAGCAGCGCCGAATGCGACTCCGGCATGGCCACGCCTTCCAGCGCGCCGATGCCGTAGGCGAAGAAGCGCAAGTTGCGCGAGGCCGTGATGCGCGAATCGAGCTGGCGCAAGCCGCCGGCGGCCGCATTGCGCGGGTTGACGTATTCCTTCTGGCCGGCGTCGCGCTGGCGCTGATTGAGCTTGGCGAAATCGGCCTTGAACATCAGCACCTCGCCGCGCACCTCCAGCACCGCGGGCACCTGGTCGCCATGCAGGCGCAGCGGAATCGCGCGCACCGTGCGGATATTGGTGGTGACGTCTTCGCCGGTGGCACCGTCGCCGCGCGTGGCGCCGCGCACGAACACACCGCCCTCGTAACGCAGGCTGATGGCCAGGCCGTCGAATTTGAGCTCGCTCGCGTATGCGACCTGCACCGCATCCAGGCCTTCGCGCACGCGGCGGTCGAAGTTGTCGATGTCCTCGTCGGAGAAGGCGTTATTCAGCGACAGCATGGGCACCGTATGGGTGACCTGCTTGAATTCGGGGATGGGGGCGGCGCCCACGCGGTAGGTCGGCGAATCGACCGAGACCGCCTCCGGGTGCGCGGCTTCGAGCGCCTGCAGTTCGCGGAACAGTTTGTCGTACTCGGCGTCCGGGATGGTCGGCGCGTCCTGTACGTGATAGGCGAAGATGTGGCGGTTCAGCTCCTTGGTCAGCCACGCCA
>DASRXO010000934.1:0-4483 GCA_035654095.1 Telluria sp. | reverse complement strand
CCGGCAGGTCCTCGGGGAAGGTGATCGGCGGCAGCGGCGTGCGGAACACCTCGCGCGGCGCCTGCTGCGGGCGCGCATCCTGCTCCCGCGGCTTGCGCCGCTCGGCGGCGGGGCGCGGCGGACGCGATGGTGTGGCGGCTGGCGGCACTACAGGCTTGTTGCTCGGTTCTGGCATTGTTTTTTACAGTTTTGGCGCGCAAGTCGCGCAGCGAATTATAATGCGGCAAATGGAAACCCCTACCCAATTCGTCCAATGGCTGCGCTCCGTCGCGCCTTACATCCACGCCTTCCGTGGCAAGACCTTCGTGGTCGCCTTCCCGGGTGAACTCGTGACGGCCGGCGCGCTGCCCGTGCTGGCGCAGGATTTGTCGCTGCTGGTGGCGCTCGGCATCCGGGTCGTCATCGTGCACGGCTCGCGCCCGCAGGTGGCCGAACAGCTCGCGCTGCGCAATGTCGAAGGCCGTTTCTACAACGGCATCCGGATCACCGACACCGCCGCCCTCGAATGCGCGAAGGAAGCGGCCGGCGAACTGCGCCTCGACATCGAAGCCGCCTTCAGCCAGGGCTTGCCGAACACGCCGATGGCGCACGCGGCGATCCGTATCATTTCGGGCAACTTCGTCACCGCCCGTCCGCTCGGCGTGATCGACGGCGTCGATTTCGAGCTGACCGGCGTGACCCGCAAGGTGGCGGCCGAAACCATCCACCCGATCCTGGCCACCGACAGCCTGGTGCTGCTCTCGCCGCTCGGCTTCTCGCCCACCGGCGAGGCGTTCAACCTGACGATGGAGGACGTGGCGGTCTCGGCCGCCATCGCGCTGCATGCCGACAAGCTGATCTTCCTGACCGAGACGCCGATGATGACCGACGCCATCGGCACCGAGATCCGCGAACTGTCCTCGCACCAGGCCGAAGCGGTGCTGCAAGCCGGCTTCCTGCCCTCGGACGCGGCGTTCTATCTCGAGCACGCGATCATGGCCTGCAACAGCGGCGTCGAGCGTGCCCACATCGTGCCGCTCGAGATGGACGGCTCGGCCCTGCTCGAACTGTTCACCCACGACGGCGTGGGCACCATGGTCAGCCACGAAAACCTCGAAAGCCTGCGCCAGGCCACCATCGAGGACGTCGGCGGGATCATCAAGCTGATCGAGCCGCTCGAAGCGAACGGCACCCTGGTCAAGCGCGGCCGCGAGCTGATCGAGCGCGAGATCGACAACTTCTCGGTCATCGAGCACGACGGCGTGATCTTCGGCTGCGCCGCGCTCTACCCCTTCCCGGAAGCCAAGATGGCCGAGATGGCCTGCCTGACCGTCAATCCCGAGGTCCAGGCCCAGGGCGACGGCGAGCGCATCCTCAAGCACATGGAAAACCGGGCGCGCGCGGCCGGCTTCGGCAAGCTGTTCGTATTGACGACCCGCACCGCGCACTGGTTCCAGAAGCGCGGCTTCGTGCCGGCCACGGTGGACGCGCTGCCCAAGGACCGCCAGCACATGTACAACTGGCAGCGCAAATCACAGGTCTTGATTAAGTCTTTATAATCACGGCTTTACGATACCGCTTTAGGAGCACACATGGCCCGCATGATTCATTGCATCAAACTCAACAAGGAAGCCGAAGGGCTGGACCTGCCGCCCTACCCTGGCGAGCTGGGCAAGCGGATTTACGAATCGGTATCGAAGGAAGCATGGGCCGCCTGGCTCAAGCACCAGACCATGCTGGTCAACGAGAACCGCCTGAACCTGGCCGACCAGCGCGCCCGCAAGTACCTGGCCGCGCAGATGGAAAAGCACTTCTTCGGCGAAGGCGCCGACGCCGCGGCCGGCTACGTGCCGCCAGCGGAATAAGTCAACACGTGGGCATGCTGCGCATACCCACCCTACCACCGCGCACACGTAGGGTGGGTATGCGCAGCATGCCCACCGACTACATCGCTTTGCACTGGCGCAGCTCGCAGCGCGCCATGAACACCTTGCCGTTATCGCACTGCATGCGATACACCTCCACCGGGCCCGGCTGGGTCACCAGCCCGGCACCCGCGCCGCCGGAGCAAGCCTGCGCCTTGGCCAGCCGCTCCACCGTCGCCGACGACATCCCGGCCTTGAACGGAATGACTTCGATCGGCGCGCCGTTCGCATCGAGTAACTGCGGCGGCGCGAGCTTCACCACCGGCGCCGGTGCGACTTCTATCGGCTTCGGCCTGAACATCGAACAGCCACCCAGTACCACCGCGCACGCCACCAGCACAGACAATCGCTTCATGTTTTCCCCGGTTTAAAAAGTCAGCGTCTTCACGCCTTCGCTCGTCCCCAGCAAGCAGACATCCGCGCCGCGCCGGGCGAACAGCCCCACCGCGATCACCCCCACCAGCTGGTTGATTTCCTGCTCCAGCGCCACCGGGTCGAGGATCTGCAGCCCCGCCACGTCGATGATCTCGCCGCCGTTATCGGTGATGAAAGCCTGCTCGGTGCCGGGCTTCAGGCGCAGGCGCGGCTGGCCGCCCAGCGCCGCCAGCTTGCGCATCACGGCCGCGCGCGCCATCGGCAGCACCTCGACCGGCAAGGGGAACTTGCCCATCACCTCCACCAGCTTGGAGCCGTCGGCGATGCAAACGAATTTGCCCGAGACCGAGGCCACGATCTTTTCGCGCGTCAGCGCCGCGCCGCCGCCCTTGATCATCGCGCCGCTGGCGGTGATCTCGTCGGCGCCGTCGATGTAGACCGCGATCGAGCTCACGTCGTTGAGGTCGAACACGGCAATGCCGTGCCCGCGCAGGCGCGCCGCGGTCGCTTCCGACGAGGCCACGCTGCCCTTGATGCGGTGCTTGATGCGCGCCAGCTCATCGATGAAGAAATTGGCGGTGGAACCGGTCCCCACGCCGATGATTTCGCCATCGACCACGTAATCGATGGCGGCGCGTGCCACGGCTTGCTTGAGTTCGTCTTGAGTCATGATGTTGGAAAAAATAAAGAATGCGCCATTTTAGCGGATCGCCTGCCCCTTCCGCGCAAAAGGCGCCGGTTCAGGGCTCGACCGAGGGACTGCGCTTCAGGCAGCGCAGCACGAAGGTCGAGCGGCTGTGGCGCAGGCCGGGCAGCTTGTACAGCTTGCGGCGCAAGAATTCCTCATAGCCCTCGGTGCCTGCCACCGCCACCTTGATCAGGTAATCGTATTCGCCCGTCAGCAGGTAGGCTTCCATCACTTCCGGCATCTCGGCCAGCGCCTGGCCGAAGCGCTCGAAGGTGTCGTCGTCGTGGCGGTCGAGGGTGACTTCGATCATCACCGTGTCGGGCAGGCCGAGCGCCTTCTGGTTCAGCAGCACCGTGTAGCCCTCGATCACCTTGGCGCCCTCGAGCTGGCGCACCCGGTTCCAGCAGGGCGAGGCGGACAGGCCGATCTTGTCGGCCAGCTGCGCATTCGAAATGCGGCCGTCGCGCCGCAGTTCGCGCAGGATCTTGCGGTCGATGTCGTCGATCGTCACGATCAGCTTTCAAAAGAAGAATTCCGCGAATTATAGCACTATTACAGAAGAATATTCCTCATCATGCGAAACCTACAGAAACTTCGAAAGCCTATTCTGCCCCTTGCCGCGTATAGTTTCTGCATGTATCCGCTCACCGTGACCTTCTTCATCGACCCCGACGACACCCTCGGCACGCTCGAAGCCGTGCTCGCCATCGCCCGCCGCGGCGGCCTGCAACTGGCCGCGCTCGAGCTGCACGTCCGCGCCCGCCTCGACCTGCATGCGCCCGATCCCGACCTGCTCGATCTGTTCCTGACGCGCCTGCACCAGCAGATCGGGATCGAGGCGATCGCCTCCACCGCCCAAGGAGTTTCGCATATGCATGTTGCTTAAATTGCAAAAATGACTGACACTCGCGGCATCTGGCGCGCACGCGCCCAACCGATGGCAGACACGGCGGACGATGACAATCTTTACGAAGCGGCGAGTGGCACTGGTGCTGGGTGTGCTGGTGGTGGGCGCGGCCGGCGCGGCCTGGTTTCACGCCAGGCGCGAGCCGGCCATCCCCGAATCGAAATTCCGCACGGCGGCCGTCGATCGCGGCAACATCACCCAGACCGTAACGGCCACCGGCACCATCAATCCGGTCGCGCTGATCAACGTCGGTTCGCAGGTCTCGGGCACGGTGGCCGAGCTCAACGCCGACTTCAACGACCACGTGAAAAAGGGCCAGGTCCTGCTCAAGCTCGACCCGACCATCTTCAACGCCCAGATCCACCAGTTCGAAGCGGGCCTCGCCTCGTCCCAGGCCTCGCTGCGGCTGGCGCAGGCCAACTTCGACCGCAACCAGCGGCTGGTGGCGCAAAACTACGTGTCGAGCTTGACGCTGGACCAGTCGCGCCGCGAGCTCGACGTGGCCAAGGCCAACATCAAGCTGGCCGACGCCCAGTTGGCGCGCTCCCAGGCCGACCTCGACAACAGCGTGATCCGCTCGCCGATCGACGGCGTGGTGATCAAGCGCAC
>DASRXO010000933.1:0-7312 GCA_035654095.1 Telluria sp. | reverse complement strand
CGCCGCCGCAGAAGTTATCGCACAAGAAGGTGAAGCGGCCGGCGCTCTCGGGCTGCAGCCGGAGGCGCACCGGCCTGCCCGGCACCAGGTCGGCGCGCTGCTTGAGGTCCGGCACGCTGAAGCCATGCGCGAAATCGATCGCCGTGATCTCCAGCAGCACCGCCTCGCCGCGCTTGAGCGTAATCACGTCCGGCGTGTAGGCGAAGCGGCGCGCCTCGATCTTGATCACGCGTTCCTTCGGCGCCGCCGGCGCCAGCCCTGCGATCCCGGCGAGCGCCAGCGGCAGCGCGCCGCAAAAACCCCTTCTGCTCAGCTTCACGATGTGCCTTTCGTGACCTGGAATTCGGCGATCTTGTAGTTCGCCTGTTGCGGCTCGGCCTCGATCTCGCGAAAGCCCAGACCCTTGTTGGGCGCGGCCGGGTCCCATGCAAGCGGGGTGCGCTTTTCCTGCGAGCCGGGCGCCGGCAGCGGGAAGATCAGCGATTTCGCCGCGTGGTGCGCGATATGGCCGGTCTGGTGGTGATGCTCCTGATGGATATGGCCGTAGAACACGGTCACGTTCGGGTAGGGCATCAGCAGCGCTACCGCCTTCGCGCCGTCGCGCGTGGCCCAGTCCCACTGCGGCGCGAGGTCGAACAGCGGGCGATGGGTCAGCACCACGATGCGCGCATCGTGCGCCTGC
The DNA here is from genome assembly GCA_035654095.1 of Telluria sp. GTDB lineage: Bacteria > Pseudomonadota > Gammaproteobacteria > Burkholderiales > Burkholderiaceae_D > Telluria_A. The sequence goes on along the minus strand of DASRXO010000933.1, from coordinate 6,630 downwards.
CGCGCGAGGTCAGCCTTGAGCCAGTCGAGCTGCGCGTCGCCCAGCCGCGCGCCGGGGTCCGACACGTTGTCGAGCGCGATGAAGTGCACGCCCTTGTGGTCGAAGCTGTAGCTGCTCGGCCCGAACAGTTCCTTGAAGGCGGCCCCGTTGTCGAGCGAGGCATCGTGCTCGCCCGCCAGGAAATGCACGGTCTTGACCTTCAGGCCGCTTGCGATCTGCTTGAATTCGGCCATGCGGCGGCGCCGTTCGGCCGGGTCGTCGGTGGTGTGGGTCAGGTCGCCGGTGAAGACGATGAAGTCGGGCGGCACCTCCAGCGCGTTGACCGCGGCGACCGCGTGGCGCAGCGTGTTCTGCGCATCCGGGTTGGCCGCGCCGCTGAAGCCCCAGTGGGAGTCCGACAGCTGGACGAAAAAGAAGTCGTCGTAGGCCGCGCCCGCCGCCTGCGTATGTCCATACAGCCCGGACAGGAACACGGCCCCGCCGCCGGCCGCGCTCAGTTTCAGGAAATTCCTTCGATCGATCATGATGCCTCTTGGTAAGTGAGATTGCTACGGTTTCATGCAATAATCGGCTGCGCGATACGCGCCGCCGGTACAGTGCAATACTCGCGCCGCGCTGCGTCTATTCCCGCCGCCGGCTTTATTTTTTTCGCGGGAATAAAACGCTGCCGATCCGGGTCTACATTTGTGGGACAGAATTCGATGGGTATGTATTTGGGCGACGACGACACCACCACGCAGTTCGAGGCGATCGCCTTGCCGCACCTGGATGCGGCCTACAACCTGGCGCGCTGGCTGACGCGCAACGACCAGGACGCGCAGGACCTGGTGCAGAACGCCTTCCTGCGCGCGTTCCGCTTCCGCGACGGCTACCGCGGCGGCGACGCCAGGGCATGGCTGATGACCATCGTGCGCCACACTTACTACACCTCGCTGCGCGACGCGCGCCACGAGCAGGCCGACGTCAGCTTCGACGAAGAGCTGCACGGCGCCGATGCGCACGACGCATCGGTCTACGATATCGGCGCCGACCCGGCCCACATCGCGGCCGGGCGCGATATCGGCAGCACCGTCAATCGCGCGCTCGAGAGCATGCCGGCGGCGTTCAGGGAGGTATTGGTGATGAAGGAAATGGACGAGCTGTCGTACCAGCAGATCGCGCAGGTGGCGGGAATCCCGATCGGGACCGTGATGTCGCGCCTGGCGCGCGGCCGCAAGCTGCTGCTCGCGATGCTGCGCAAGGACGGGGCGGGAGACTAGGATGGATTGCACACAAGCGCGCGGCCTGCTGCCGGCCTATCTCGACAACGAACTCGATGCCGCCAACGCGGTGCAACTGGCGCTGCACCTGGCTACCTGCCCGGCCTGCCAGGCGCAGGCGGAGCGCCTGCTCGCCCTGCGCGCGACCCTGAAGGAGCATGCGACGCACTACACGGCGCCGGCCGCATTGCGCGCCAGTCTGCGCAAGGCGCTGCGGGCCGCGGCGCCGCGGCGCCGGCCGTGGGCCTCGCTGGCCTGGGCATGGTCGGCGGCCGGCGCCGCCGGCGCCGCCTTCGCCGTCACGCTGGCGCTGCTGCTGGCGCAGCCGTCCAACGCCGACCGGCTCGACGGCGAACTGCTGGCCAGCCACGTGCGCTCGCTGATGCCGGACCACCTGGCCGATGTCGCCTCGACCGACCAGCACACGGTCAAGCCCTGGTTCGCCGGCAAGCTCGATTATTCGCCGCCGGTGATCGACCTTGCGCGCCAGGAGTTCGCGCTGCTCGGCGGCCGCGTCGACGTGGTCGATGCGCGCCCGGTCGCCGCGCTGGCCTACCGCCACCGGCAGCATATCGTGAACCTGTATGTGTGGCCGGACAAGGCGGGCCGCGCCGCCGCGCCGCGCGCCAGTTCGCAGCGCGGATTCCAGCTGCTGCAATGGTCGCAGGGGGGGATGCGGTATGCTGCCGTGTCCGACATCAACGCCCAGGAACTGGGCGAATTCGGCCGCCTGCTGATGGCGCAGGCTCACTGACAAGGGAGATGCGGGAATGCGAATGATTTGTGTACTGGCGGCCTGGCTGGTGGCCGCTTCGGCCGGCGCGGCCGAGCTCAAGGTATTGACGGCGGGCGCCTTCAAGTCGGTGGTGGCGGCGATGGCGCCCGAGTTCGAGCGCCAGACCGGGCACCGGCTGGTGGTGGAGAACGAGACCGCCGGCGCGCTGGCGCGCCGCATCGCGGCCGGCGAGGCCTTCGACCTGGTGGTGCTGACCGCGCCGATGATCGCGCAACTGGCGAAGGAGGGCAAAGTGGCGCCGGGCGCCTCGGCGCAGCTGGGCCGGGTGGCGATCGGCGTAGCCGTCAAGCGCGGCGCGCCCCTGCCGGACATTGGCAGCGTGGCCGCGTTCCAGCGCGCGCTGCTGGCCGCGCACGCGGTCGCCTACATCGATCCGGCGGCCGGCGGCTCGAGCGGCATCTACCTCTCCCAGCTGTTCGACAAGATGGGCATCGGCCCGCAGGTCAAGGCCAAGGCGGTGCTGGTGCCGGGCGGGCTGGTGGCGACGAAGCTGGTCAGCGGCGAAGCCGATCTCGCGATCCACCAGATCAGCGAGCTGCTCGCGGTGCCGGGCGCGGTGCTGGTCGGGCCGATCCCGGCCGAGATCCAGAATTACACGGTGTACGCGGGCGGCGTGTCGGCCAGCGCGCGCGACCCGGCCGCGGCCAAGGCCATGCTGGCGCTGCTGCACGGCGCCGGCGCGCAGGCCGCGATGAAGGCCAAGGGCATGGAGCCGGCCGCCGAATAAATCGCCCTGCCAGCTGGTGTTGCTATTTGGCAAGTCTCTTGCTTGTCATTGTTTCCCATCGACGGTGCGCACCGTCGCCGTGCGCCGTCTTGACATCCTCAAGAGGGAGACATCATGCAGGAACCGTTAGCGGCAGAAGATCTGCTGTCATACATGCCGGGTGTCGCGCGCTGGGAGCAGGCGCTGCGCGAATTGCGCTTCGCCTGGCGCCTGATCGAATCGACCGCGCGCATGGTCTGCCCGGTCGAAGCGAAGACCATCCTGCCCACGGTGCGCTCCACGCGCGAAGGATTCAACGCCCTCGAAACGCAACTGGTCACCAACGTATGCGGGCCGCGACTATTTCGCCAAGAGCTGCCGCGCGCAGGACTACCAGGGCTATGGCGGACCGGGCTGGGTCGGCCACGTGATGATCCCGTGCGCCGGCGCTGGCCGCGGTCGACCCGGCCACCATGCGCGGCATCATGGCCTACGCCGACACCTTCTGTCCGCCGCTGCATGCGGTGGTGCGCGGCGCCGACCAGATCAACCTCGCGCTGCGGCGCGTGATCTGGAACGGCCAGATCATGTGCGCCGGCGACGACAAGGACCTGCTGCGCCTGAAGGCGATCCTGCTCGAGATCAGCCAGGCCAGCGACGACACCAGCCGCGTGTTCCGCGACTCGATCGAAGACCTGTATGCGACCGTGGTCTCGTCCAGCCTGCAAGACCTGCAGGCGGTGTCGCGCCTGCTGATCGACATCATGGACCGCAGTTTGTACGAGCGACGGTGCGCGCCTGTTCGGCATGCTGGTCGAGACGCTGGGCGAAGTGCGCAACTTCGGCAGCGACCAGGTCGAACCGGCACCAAGCATGGTGCAGGGCGAGACCGGCTACGTGGGTCATATCGTCAAGAGCGGCGCGCACGACAGCATGATCCAGGTGCTCGACGTGGCGCGTATTGGCGAAGTGTTCAGGGCCGCTTGAGGCGCGAATGATACAGATCGTTTAGCGAGGAGACAATTTAACGCTGCTTTTTTTCCGCAACCGGTTGTAGTGGTTGTTGCCCATCGGGATACTCTCTAGTATTGGAGCGTCGACGATTCAAGGGGAATCGTGGTGGGGACGGACGGAGAAAAAAGAATGTTCAAGAAATTATCAATCAAGGCCAGGCTGATCGCGACAATGATGCTGATGGGGTGCATGCTGCTGGTCGGCGGGGCGGTAAGCGTCGTCAGCCTGCAAAACGCCAACGGCGCGATGAAGGATATGTACACCAACCAGCTGGCCTCGGCGATCGCGATCGGTACCTCGCAGGTGCGCCTGCTGCAAGCCAGGACCACGCTCGACCGCGCCATACTGCGTATCGATGCGCCGGACGTCGCCGCCTTGACCAAGCGGGCCGAGGACTTCAATGCGCAATCGGACAAGGAATGGGCGAGGTATCTTGCGCTGCCGGCCGAGAGCGATGAAAGAAAACTGTCCGATGACGTCTCCGCCAAACGCGCCACCTACATGCGCGACGGCGCCCAGGCGCTGATCGCCGCGATCGGCGCCAAGCAACGCGACGAAGCCGAACGCATCATGTTCGACAAGATCCAGCCGCTGGCCGCCACCCTGAACCAGAGCGCCGACGCCTTGAGCGACTACCAGATCAAGTCGGCGGAGCAGAGCTACACCACGAGCCAGGCCACGTTCGTGGCGTTCCGCAGCGCCGCCATCGCGGGCGTGCTGGCCGGACTGGCGATCGTCGCCTTGTCCGCCTTCTTCCTGGTGCGCGCGATCACCGGTCCGCTGCGCGAGATGCTCGGGCATTTCGAGGCGATCGCCGGCGGCGACCTGACCGGGCACATCGAGCAGCGCTCGGACGACGAAATGGGACGCCTGATGGGCGGCCTCGGGAAGATGCAGGGCAGCCTGGTCGACACCGTGCTGCATGTCCAGCAGGGTACCGCGACGATCGGCGACGCCACCGCGCAGATCGCGGCCGGCAACCTGGACCTGTCGAGCCGCACCGAACAGCAGGCCTCCAGCCTCGAAGAAACCGCCTCGTCGATGGAGGAGCTGACCGGCACCGTCAAACAGAACGCCGACAACGCGCGCCAGGCGAATGGCCTGGTCCAGTCGGCGGTGCAGGTGGCGGTCAAGGGCGGCGCGGTGGTGGCCCAGGTGGTCGACACGATGGGCGCGATCAACGCCTCGTCCAAGAAGGTGGTGGACATCATCGGCGTGATCGACGGGATCGCCTTCCAGACCAATATCCTGGCCCTGAACGCCGCGGTCGAAGCGGCGCGCGCCGGCGAGCAGGGCCGCGGCTTCGCGGTGGTGGCGTCCGAAGTGCGCACGCTGGCGCAGCGCTCGGCGGCGGCCGCCAAGGAAATCAAGATGCTGATCGACGACTCGGTCGGCAAGGTCGACATGGGCGCCAGGCTGGTCGACCAGGCCGGCGCGACGATGCAGGAGATCGTCGACAGCGTGCGGCGCGTCACCGACATCATGAGCGAAATTTCGTCGGCCAGCCAGGAACAGACCTCGGGCATCGAGCAGATCAACCAGGCGATCGTGCAGATGGACCAGGTCACGCAGCAAAATGCCGCGCTGGTGGAGGAAGCGGCGGCCGCCGCCGAATCGCTGAAAGAGCAGGCCGCCAGCCTGGCGCAGGCGGTCGGCGTGTTCAAGCTCGACGCCCGGCTCGCCGCGCCGCCCGCGCCCGCGGTCGCAGCGCGCCCGGCGCGCCCCGGTCCGCGTCGCGTGGCCCCGGTGACTTCGCGCCTCGCCGCGCCGCCAAGGACCGCCGCCAAGCCGGTCGCTGCCGAAGCAGAGTGGGAGCAGTTCTAAACTGCGCCGCGCGCCAGCGGTAATCGTTGACACTTAAAATCCTTGGGTGGTATATTCGCACGAGCGGGATGGGAACGTTTCCAATTTCCAGCCGAGCGAGCGAAGAGTCGCACACAAGGAGACAAGATGTACAGAGCACACAAGCTGGCGCTGGTCGTGGCGCTGGCCTTCGGCGCCGCCGCAGCCCACGCGGCCGGCCCCAAAGCGGAAGTCATCCACTGGTGGACCTCGGGCGGCGAATCTGCCGCGGTGCGCAAGATCGCCGAGGCCTACCGCGCCGCCGGCGGCGTGTGGGTCGACTCCGCGGTCGCCGGCAGCGAGCAGGCGCGCGCGGTCGCGATCAACCGCATCGTCGGCGGCAATCCGCCCACCGCGGCCCAATTCAACACCTCCAAGCAGTTCGTCGACGTGATCGAGCAGGGCTTGCTGAACAACGTCGACGAGCTGGCGCTCAAGGAAGGCTGGGACAGCGCGCTGCCGGAGCCGATCCGCAGCGTCATCAAGGTCCAGGGCCATTACTACGCGGTGCCGGTCGACGTCCATATGCCGACCTGGATCTGGTATTCGAAGGCCGCCTTCAAGAAGGCCGGCATCGCCGCCGAACCGGCCAACTTCGACGAACTGTTCGTTGCGCTCGACAAGCTCAAGGCGGCCGGCCTGGTGCCGCTCGCGCACGGCGGCCAGTCGTGGCAGGAGAACATCGTGTTCATGGCGGTGCTGGCCAACGTGGGCGGCAAGGACCTCTACCTCAGCGTGTTCCGCGACCGCGACCAGCGCGCCATCAATTCCGAGGCCTTCAAGAAGGTGCTGCTGACCTTCAAGCGCCTGCATGGGTACGTCGACGCCGCTTCGCCCGGCCGCAACTGGAACGACGCCACCGCGCTGCTCATCGCCGGCAAGGGCGGGGTGCAGATCATGGGCGACTGGGCCAAGGGCGAGTTCACCGGCGCCAAACAGGTCGCGGGCAAGGACTTCGGCTGCATCGCGGGCTTTGGCCCCAGGGCGCCGATCGTGATCCAGGGCGACGCCTT
>DASRXO010000932.1:0-3574 GCA_035654095.1 Telluria sp. | reverse complement strand
CAGCGGCGGCGTGTACCAAGACAAGGGCATCCCCGCATTGAACGAGTGGCTGGCCGCCGCGCTGACCACGCCGTTCCGGGTCGAGGCCCGCCTGATCCCCGACGAACGCGCCCAGATCGAAGCGACCCTGGTCGACCTGGTCGACCGCCAGCGCTGCCATCTGGTGCTGACCACCGGCGGCACCGGCCCCGCGCGGCGCGACGTGACGCCGGAGGCCACGCTGGCCGTCGGCACCAAGGAGATGCCCGGCTTCGGCGAGCAGATGCGCCAGATCAGCCTGCGCTTCGTGCCGACCGCGATCCTGTCGCGCCAACTGGCCGTGATCCGCGAGATCGACGGTCACGCGGCCCTGATCATGAACCTGCCCGGCCAGCCCAAGGCCATCAAGGAAACGCTGGAAGGCCTGAAGGACGCCGTCGGCCAGCAGATCGTCGGCGGCATCTTCGCCGCGGTGCCCTATTGCGTGGACCTGATCGGCGGCCCTTACATGGAAACCGATCCCGCCGTGTGCAAAGCCTTCCGCCCCAAATCCGCATTACGAGAATCCACATCATGACCGAACTGCTTGAAACGATCGACGTCGACACCGCGCCGAATCCCGAAGTCGCCATCATCTGGATGCATGGGCTGGGCGCCGACGGCAACGACTTCGTGCCGCTGGTGCGCGAGCTCGATCTGACCGGCCTGCCGGCGATCCGCTTCGTGTTCCCGCATGCGGACACGATGCCGGTGACGATCAACGGCGGCTACGTGATGCGCGCCTGGTACGACGTGTTCGACCGCGACCTGGTGCGGCGCGACGACGAAGACGGCCTGCGCGCCTCGCAGCTGCAGGTCGAAGCGCTGATCGCGCGCGAAAAGGCGCGCGGCATTCCGGCCTCGCGCATCATCCTGGCCGGCTTCTCGCAGGGCTGCGCGATGACGCTGCAGACCGGCCTGCGCCACCCCGAGACGCTGGCCGGCTTGATGTGCCTGTCGGGCTACCTGCCGCTGATGGACAAGATAGCGGCCGAACGCACCGAGGCCGGCCTGGCCACGCCGATCTTCATGGTCCACGGCCGCCAGGACGGCGTGATCCCGGTGGCGCGCGCCGAACAGTCGCGCGACAAGCTCACCTCGATGGGCTACCAGGTCGAGTGGCACGACTACATGATGCAGCATTCGCTGTGTTCCGAAGAAGTAGACCACATCTCCGCCTGGCTGAAAAACGTCCTGGCATAAGGAAGCAATATGAAAAAAACCGGCATGGCAAAGAGCGACGCCAAAAAATTGATGGGCAAGATGGTCGCTCCTGGCGCAGCCGGTTTCGGCAACGGCGACGCAGTCGCGGTCGACAAGCGCGAACAGCGCCGGCGCGACCAGGCGCTGGGACTGGTGCCGTTCGCGGTCAAGCTCAATAGCACGCTCGTGTCGCAGCTGCAGACGCTGGCCAAGGAACGCGGCGCGGACCTGAACGACACCGTGGCCGAGGTGTTGGCCAAGGGCCTGGCCGCCTGATCCCGCGGGAGACGAGCATGGCAAAGAAAGAAGAACTCGACGAAGAGACCCTGGCGCTGATCCACTGGTGCATCGAGGTTGAAAAACACCTGGTGGCCGGCGGCGCCACCCAGCAGCAGGCGCAGGAGCATATCGAAGAGCAGGTCGAGTGGTTCACCGACCAGTTTTACGATGGCCTGACGCCCGAGGAAGCGGCCAAGGAAGCGCTGGCCTGAGCGTCACCGTTCGCTAACCCGGCAGCGGCGCCGCGCTGGAAGGCGGCGTGCCGGTTTGCGCGGTGTTCATCACCATCGCGAGGAAGGTGTAGTAGCCGTTGATGCCCATCAGGTCGACCACGCCATGCTCGCCGAACAGCGCCAGCGCGCGCGCGTAGCTGTCGTCGGTGACCCGCTTGAGCTGGTGCAGCTCGATGCAAAAGGCGTAGACCGCAGCCTCGTCGTCCTGCAGGCCGTGCGGCTTGCGGCGCTGGGCGATGGCGTCGATGACCGCAGGCGCGATCCCGGCCTGCGCCGCGATCGGCGCATGGATCGCCCACTCGACCTGCTGGTTCCACTGGCGCGCGGTGACCAGGATCGCCAGCTCCGACAAGCGGGTGCCGATCGCGCTGCGGTAGCGCAGGTATTCGCCCATGCGCTGGGCGCATTCCATCAGCTCGGGACTGCGCAGCAAGGGGACGAAGGGGCCGTACAGCGCCCCGCGCGGACCGTCGATGACGGCCTGGGCGGCCGCGCGCTGGGCCGGATTCATCTGGTCGGTGGGGAGGGGGCCGAGCCGGTCGCTCATATGCTGACGTCTTTCCGTTAAGTTGGAAAAATAGTCGCATATTTCGCTGAAAATGCAAAAGGAATAAAAAAACCCCGAGCTTGCGCCCGGGGTTTTTCGGTCAAGGTGCTGCGCGGCTTAGAACTTGTAGCTGGCGCTCAGGTAACCGGTTGCGCCATGCGCGTCGTAGTAAGTCGGATCGTAGCCTTCCTGGAAGTAGGTCCCCAGGGTGATGGCTTCAGGCGGCGCGCGGTTGAACAGGTTGCGCACACCGGCGCGCACGGTCAAACCCTTGATGCCGGCGTAGGCCACTTGCGCGTCCCAGGTCGAGAACGCACCGACGTGCACCGGATCGGTGCCAGTGGCCGAATCGGCACGGGCCGCATCGTGGTAGCCGGACTGGAAGTTCTGGGTCAGGTCGACGCCCCAATCCTTGTATTTCCAGTCCAGGTTCAGCTGGTGCTTCCAGCGGAAGATGATGCCGCCGTTCGATACCGCGTTCAAGGGCGAACCGTCGGGACCGATGGTGCTCGCCACACTGCCCTGCACCGAACCGTCCGGCAGGGTCTCGTCGAACTTGCTGGTGTAGGTGCCGTTCAGGCGGGTGCTGAAGGTGCCGTAGTTATCGGTCTTGGCGATGCGCCAGCGCGCGTCGAGGTCGACCCCTGCGGTCTTCAGACCACCGGCGTTCAGGTTGGTGCTGGTGATCTGCGTGATGTTGCCTGCGGAGTCACGCGTCACGAGCCCGGTGTAGGTCGCGTTGCCGGCCGCAGCCTGCTCGGCGATGAACTGCGGATTGAGCGTGGTGACCAGATTGTTGACGTTGATCTTCCAGTAATCCACCGCGATCGACAGGCCAGGCACGGGATCGATCACGAAGCCGATCGACGACTGCTCCGATTTCTCCGGCTTCAGGTTCTGGTTGCCGCCGATCAGCTGGTTGTACTGGCCGGTGGTGCCGGTGACCGGATCGACGAAGGTCGCGGTGGTGGCGAGGGCCTGCGGATTGTACAGCTCAGTCAAGGCTGCCTCGCGGAAGCCGCGGCCGTACGAAGCGCGCACCAGCAGTTGCGAAATCGGCTGATAGCGGAAGTTGACCTTCGGGTTGGTCGAGGTCGCGTTCGGGTAGCGGTCGGTACGCACCGCCAGGTCGCCTTCCAGCGACTTCAGGATTGGCACGCTGAGTTCGCCGAACAGCGCCGACGAATTGCGCGATGCCGACAAAGGCAGCACCTGCAAACCGTAACCGGAGATGTCGCCCGACTGGTAGGCGGCGCTCGGGTTCAGGCTCAGGTTCTCGTCGGTGATCGAGGCG
>DASRXO010000931.1:0-2294 GCA_035654095.1 Telluria sp. | reverse complement strand
CGCGGCCATCAAGGCCTTGTTCGCGGGCGGCTTCCGCATGTGCTTCGACGGCATGCATGCGGTGTCAGGCCCATACGCCCACGCGATCCTCGAGGGCGCACTGGGCGCGCCGCAAGGCACCGTCATCAACGGCACGCCGCTGGAGGATTTCGGCGGCCACCATCCCGATCCGAATCCGGTCAACGCGGCCGAACTGATTGCCCGGATGACGGCGCCGGACGCGCCCGACTTCGGCGCTGCGTCCGATGGCGACGGCGACCGCAACATGGTCGTCGGCCGCGGCGTGGTGGTGACGCCGTCCGACAGCCTGGCCATCATCGCCGCCAACGCCACGCTGGCGCCCGGCTACCGCGGCGGCATCGCGGGCGTCGCGCGCTCGATGCCGACATCGGCCGCGGCCGACCGCGTGGCCAAGGCGCTCGGCGTGCCGAGTTTCGAAACGCCGACCGGCTGGAAGTACTTCGGCAACCTGCTCGACGCCGGCATGGTGACCCTGTGCGGCGAGGAGAGCTACGGCACCGGCTCGAGCCACGTGCGCGAGAAGGACGGGCTGTGGGCGGTGCTGTTCTGGCTGAACCTGATCGCCGCCAGCGGCAAGCCGGCGGCCACGCTGGTGCACGAGCACTGGGCGCGCTTCGGCCGCAACTACTATTCGCGCCACGATTACGAGGCGGTCGATGCCAAGGCAGCCGAGGACATGATGGACGCCTTGCGCACCCAGACCGGCGGCCTGGCCGGCCAGGAGCTCGAGGGATTCACCGTCGCTTTCGCCGACGATTTTGTCTACACCGATCCGGTCGATGGCTCGGTCGCCACGAAGCAGGGCATACGGATCGTGATGACGGACGGTTCGCGCATCGTGGTCCGCCTGTCCGGCACCGGCACCGAAGGCGCGACGATCCGCCTCTACCTCGAAAAATATGAAGCCGATCCGGCACGCCATGCGCAGGACACGCAGCAGGCGCTGGCCGGATTGGCGTCGATCGCCGCCCGCGTGTCGGGCATCCACCAGCGCACCGGGCGCGCCACGCCCTCCGTCATCACCTGAACCAAGGACTTACGCATGAAACTAACCGCCCTCGCCATCTCCCTTGCGCTGACCTGCGGCGCCGCCTGCGCCAAGCCCTTCGTGTGGGAGAACGCGACCGTGTATTTCGTGCTGACCGACCGCTTCTACAACGCCAACCAGGCCAACGACCACGCCTACGGCCGCAAGGACGACGCCGCAACCCTGCGCGGCTACATGGGGGGCGACCTGGCCGGCATCACGGCCAAGATCCGCGAGGGCTACTTCCGCGACCTCGGCGTCGATGCGATCTGGATCACGCCGCCGGTCGAGCAGATCCACGCCGGCACCGACGAGGGCACCGGCAAGTCGTACGCCTTTCACGGCTACTGGGCGCGCGACTTCACCAGCGTCGACGCCAACCTCGGCACCGAGGCCGACGTGCGCGAGCTGGTCGACACCGCCCACGCCAACGGCATCCGCGTGCTGCTCGACGTGGTGATGAACCACACCGGCCCGGTCACCGCGGTCGACCCGGTGTGGCCGAAGGACTGGGTGCGCACCTCGCCGGTCTGCACCTACCAGGATGCGCGGACCACCATCGACTGCGTGCTGGTCAAGAACCTGCCCGACTTCCTCACCAACAGCAATGCCGCGGTCGCGCTGCCGCCCGCGCTGGCGGCGAAGTGGAAGCAGGAAGGCCGCTACGAACGCGAGATGAAGGAGTTGGACGACTTCTTCAAGCGCACCGGCTACCCGCGCGCACCGCGCTACTACCTGATGAAGTGGCACGCCGACTGGGTACGCAAATACGGCTTCGACGGCTTCCGCGCCGACACCGTCAAGCATACGGAGCCCGGTGTCTGGAAGGAGCTGAAGAAGGTCGCCAGCGAAGCCTATGAAGACTGGAAGCGCGCCAATCCCGCCAAGAAGCTGGGCGACGACAAATTCTTCATGACCGCCGAGGTGTACAACTACTCGATCCGCGACGGCCGCAAGTTCGACATGGGCGGCGCCAACTACGTCGATTTCTTCGACAATGGCTTCGACAGCATGATCAATTTCAGCATGAAGGACGATGCCAAGCAGGGCTACGAGCAGCTGTTCAGCAGCTACTCGGCGCAGCTGAACGGGCCGTTGGCCGGCCGCTCGGTGTTGAACTATATGAGCTCGCACGACGATGGCGCGCCGTTCGACGCCATGCGCAAGCGGCCCTTTGAGAGCGCCAACAAGCTGCTGCTGGCGCCCGGCGCCGCCCAGGTCTACTACGGCGACGAGACCGCGCGCC
>DASRXO010000930.1:0-2238 GCA_035654095.1 Telluria sp. | reverse complement strand
CGTCGCCCGCCGCACCAAGACTGCGGAAGGCAAGATCGCATTGGCCGAAACCCAGGCGATTGCCGATGTCCGCGCGGCGGCTGCCAATGCCGCGATTGCCGCAGCCTCCAATATCCTGTCGCAATCGGTCAAAGGCTCGGTCGCCGACGATCTGTTGGCCAAGGGCATTGCGGAAGTTCGCGCCAAGCTGAACTGACAATCGTCCAAATCCAAAAACACCAAGCCGGTGCGAGATGATCGCGCCGGCTTTTTCTTTGGGTTCTCCCCGCCTCCCGTCGTCCCCGCGAAAGCGGGGACCCAATATTCTCTGGCGTTCGTGAGAAAACGTGGCGTTGCGGAATACTGGATACCTTGGGTTCACGAGACAAGTGCAACACCTGCTAGGGTGTTGTGGCGATGGGACAATGTTATGGCCAGCTCAGCCTTGAGGAGCGCGTTGAGATCTACCGTCTGCATGCGGGCGGTATATCTCAAAACAATATTGCGTCGGCGCTCGACCGGGCACCGTCGACGATCAGTCGGGAGCTGCGCCGCAACTCTCGTTCCTCCAAGGTTTGGACGGGTGGCTATGAGCCTGTCCGGGCTCAGCAATTGGCTGAGCGCCGACGACGTTGGGACGGCCGCTTCAAGCTGGCGCGCCAGCCTGACCTGCGGAACCGCGTGGGCAAAAGCCTTGCGATGGGACATTCCCCAGAGCAGATCGCTGGCCGGCTGGCGCTGGAGCATGGTCGCGTCATGATCAGCCACGAGTCAATCTATCGTTTCATCTATCATCGTACGGCCCAGAAGGATTACTGGCATCGCCTGTTGCCGCGCCACAAACTCAGACGAGGGCGCCGCCGACGCCCCGGCGGCAGCCCCGCCAGCTTCATCAAACACCGGCGCCCGATCGTTGAACGGCCCGCCGAGGCCGACGGCCGCGAGGTGCCGGGCCACTGGGAAGCCGACTTCATGCTGTTCGCCCGATATGGCCAAGGGTTGCTTGTTCTGCACGAACGACAAACCCGCTTCAGCATCGTTCAGCATCCGGTCGATCGCAAAGCTGTCCTCACCGCTCGGATCATCGCCCGCCAACTCGGCAAACTTCCACAGGCGTTGCGCAAAACTATCAGCTTCGACAACGGAACCGAGTTCGCTGAGCATCACAGGCTTCACAAAGCCCTCGGCATCCAAACCTTCTTCTGCGATCCCCATAGCCCCTGGCAAAAGGGTGGCGTGGAAAACTCCATCGGCCGCTTACGTGGTTCGCTGCCACGTAAGACCGACCTCAATCTTATCACCCCTGGTGCTATCAAGCGGTATGTTCAGCGTCTCAATAACACCCCACGCAAATGCCTGGACTTCAAGACACCCGCCGAGGCATTCTCAAAACTCAAATCAATCGTTGCACTTCAAACGTGACTCCATCTGACCCGGTGAGCAGGTATGTCCCTGAGCTGCACGGTGACTACATCAAAAGCGTGACGATCGGTGAACTGGCAACGCATACGTCCGGACTCTTGCTGCCGACCGATCACCCGCCATGGCCGAACGATACGTTCACGCTGCAGCAATTCTTAGGTCTGCTCAACGCATGGACGCCGCAATCAGGCGAGCAGCCTGGGAAGCAGCGCATCTATACACATGCGGGGTATGTGCTGTTGCAGCTCGCGCTCGAACGCCGTTACGGCCGACCTATCGGTGAGCTTGTCGAGGACCGTATCCTGAAACCCCTCGGCATGAATCAAACGTTCCTCCCCGAGCGCGCGCCAGACAATCGCGCCGTCATGGCTTCGGAGCTGTTGAAACGTATCGTGCAGGGCTACTCTGATACGGGCATCGCGATTGGTTCGCCCGGAAACCAGCAGAGTTATTACGATTTCCCCGGGACCGGTCAGATGTTTTCCTCGGCTCGTGATCTGGCCACCTTTCTCGGCGCCTGTCTCGATGGCGCGGCGATCGATCCGCAATTGCGGCAAGCATTGCTGATGACGCAGCGTGAGACATTTCATGTGAGCGAGAAGTTCGGACAGGCGATGGCCTGGGAAACCGTTCATTTGAACGACGTGGAAATTGTCGACAAGCCAGGCGGACTTAATAACGCGTCAGCCTATGTCGGCCTCGTGCCGGCCCACAGAGCCGGCATCGTCCTGCTCGTCAACAGCGCCAATTTCCCACATGAGATCGCCCGCTACCGCGTGCTTCCGGAATTGGCGCGGGCACAGGAAGAATAGCCGTGAGGCGTTCGCCGTAGACGTT
>DASRXO010000929.1:0-2502 GCA_035654095.1 Telluria sp. | reverse complement strand
CAAGCTGTTGCGCGGCCTGCCGGCCTACCAGAAGGTGCCGATCCTGATGCTGACCACCGAATCGTCCGATGAAATGAAGTCCATGGGCCGTGCGGCCGGCGCCAACGGCTGGCTGGTCAAGCCCTTCGATCCGCAGCGTCTGATAGAAGTTGTCAAAAAAGTGATCGGCTGATGCAGTGGTCGGCGGAGGAGTAGCAGTATGATGCATCGCGCAATGGACGGAGTCTCATCATGACCATCGACATAAGCCAGTTTTTCCAGGTCTTTTTCGATGAAGCCGAAGAACTGCTGGCTGAAAAGGAGCGGCTGCTGCTGGCCGTCGACATCGCGGCGCCGGACGCCGAGGACTTGAACGCCATTTTCCGCACCGCCCACTCGATCAAGGGCGGCGCCTCGACGTTCGGCCTGAACGACATGAGCGAGGTGACCCACATCCTCGAGTCCCTGCTCGACCGCATCCGCAAGGGCGAGATGGCGCTGACCGCGGTCCACGTCGATGCGTTCCTGGCGGCCAAGGACATTCTCAAGATGCAGCTCGACGGCCACCGCAACGGCGCCCACGTCGACCAGGACGCCGTGGCCAATGTGCGCATGATGCTGCAGGAGCTGTCGCAGGATGCGGCGCCGGCGCGGGTGCCGATCGCGCCGGCCTTCGTGCAGACCACGGTGCGTACGCCGGTCGGCCCGGGCGGGCGCCGCTTCCGCATCGAGCTGCCGAAAGTCGAGCAGCGCGACGTGAATGCGCTGGCGGCCGAACTGGGCCTGCTGGGCCGCATCTCGGTCACGCCGCTGGGCGGCGAGCGCCACGCGCTGGTGCTGACCACCCACGAGAGCCTGGACGACATCATCGCGATCTGCTCCTTCGTGCTCAATCCCGACGACCTGAAGATCTTCGAGGCGCCGCCGCTCACGCCCGGGCAGCAGGCGATCGAAAACGCCGAACGCGCCAAGGTCGAAAACGCCCAGGGTTACGGCTTCTTCGACCCGGCCGACCCGAACGAGGCGCAGCCGGCCGCCGCACCCGAGCAGTCGGACGACGAGCGCGGCTACGGCTTCTTCCAGCCGATCGAACAAATCCGCGCCGATGCGGCCGCGTCGTCCAGCGCGCACGCGCCGCCGACGCCCGCGGCGCCGGCCCCGGCCCGCGTCGAGGCGCTCGAAATCAGCGAAGTGGCGGCCGAGAAGAAGGCCGCCGCCCGCAAGGACGAGAAGGGCGGGGCGACGGGCGCCGAATCGTCGTCGATCCGGGTGTCGATCGAAAAGGTCGACCAGTTGATCAACCTGATCGGCGAACTGGTGATCACCCAGGCCATGATCGAGCAGCGCAGCGACGGCCTCGATCCGATGCTGCACGAGCGCCTGCTCAATAGCGTCAGCCAGCTGACCCGCAACACGCGCGACCTGCAGGAAGCGGTGATGTCGATCCGGATGATGCCGATGGACTTCGTGTTCTCGCGCTTCCCGCGCATGGTGCGCGACCTCGCGGCCAAGCTGGGCAAGAAGGTCGACTTCATCACCAACGGCGCGGCCACCGAATTGGACAAGGGCCTGATCGAACGCATCGTCGATCCGCTGACCCACCTGGTGCGCAACAGCATCGACCACGGCATCGAAATGCCGGCCGCGCGGGTCGCCGCCGGCAAGACCGAGACCGGACGCCTGTTCCTGTCGGCCGGCCACCAGGGCGGCAATATCGTGATCGAAGTATCGGACGACGGCGGTGGCCTGCACCGCGAACGGATCCTGGCCAAGGCCGCGCAGAACGGGCTGGCGGTATCCGACAACATGAGCGACGGCGAGGTCTGGCAACTGATCTTCGCGCCCGGCTTCTCGACCGCCGAAACGGTGACCGACGTCTCCGGCCGCGGCGTGGGCATGGACGTCGTCAAGCGCAACATCGCGGCGATGGGCGGCTCGGTCGACATCCGTTCGGCCAAGGGCTTCGGCACCACAATCTCGATTTCGCTGCCGCTGACGCTGGCGATCCTGGACGGCATGTCGATCCGTTGCGGCGAGGAGGTGTATATCCTGCCGCTCGGCTTCGTGGTCGAATCGCTGCAGCCGGCGCCGGAAGACGTCAAGGAAATCAGCGGCAAGGGACGGGTCATCAAGGTGCGCGGCGAGTATTTGCCCCTGATCCCGCTGTACCAGATGTTCGAGATCGCACCGAAGTTCACCAATCCGTCCGAAGGGATCGTGGTGATCCTCGAAGCGGATGGCCGCAAGGCCGGCCTGTTCGTCGACGACCTGGTCGGCCAGCAGCAGGTGGTGGTCAAGAACCTGGAGTCGAACTACCGCAAGGTGACCGGCATTTCGGGCGCCACCATCCTGGGCGACGGCGGGGTCTCGCTGATCCTCGACGTGGCGGCCGTGATGCGTTCGTCGCGCCAATTGGCGGACGACGCGATTTTTTCTTAAGTAGTACCCTTAATCGTACTTATCTGATCGGATTCCATCATGTCGATGACCTCACAAAGCAGCAAGCCAGCCGACGCCGGCGAC
>DASRXO010000928.1:0-5152 GCA_035654095.1 Telluria sp. | reverse complement strand
CTGGCGGTTGGCCACGATGGCGCGCCCGCGCGCCGCATCGCCCGCTTCGGCGGTGAGCGGCGCGGGAATGCCGTCGGCCTGCGCACGCGCCGCGCCGCAGCTACAGGCGAACAACAGGACGGCAAGGGCGCGCATCGCGGTCAGTCGCGCCTCGCCGGGTCAGGCCTTCAGGCTATGGTTCTTGAGCGGCAGGTCGCGGATGCGCTTGCCGGTGGCCGCGAAGATCGCATTGAGCACCGCCGGCGCCGCCACCGCGATGGTCGGTTCGCCGACCCCGCCCCAGAAGCCGCCGGACGGCATGACGATGGTCTCGACCTTCGGCATCTCGTCCATGTGCAGCACCGGGTAGCTGCTGAAGTTGTCCTGCTCCATGCGGCCGTTCTTGAGCGTGCACTCGCCATACAGCGCGGCCGACAGGCCGTACACGAAGGAACCTTCGACCTGCGCCTCGATCTGCTGCGGGTTGACCGCGTAGCCCGAATCGGTGGCCGCGACGATGCGATGGATCTTGACCTTGCCGTCCTTGCCGACCGAGACCTCGGCGCAGGCGGCCACGTAGCTGCCGAAGCCCATGGTCACCGCCAGCCCGCGGTAGATGCCCTTGGCCGGCTTCTTGTCCCAGCCGGCGCGCGCGGCGACGGCGTTCAGCACCGCGAGGTGCTTGGGGCTGTTGGCCATCAGCTTGCGGCGCAGGGCCAGCGGGTCCTGCTTGGTGGCGTGCGCGATCTCGTCGATGAAGCACTCGAGGTAGACCGTGTTCTGGTTCAGGTTCACGCCGCGCCAGAAACCGACGGGCACCGGCGGGTTGCGCATCGCGTGGTCGACCAGGATCGCGGGGAAGGCGTAGCCGATCGACGCTTCCGGGCCCGGCGTGTTCAAGCCCTGGAACACCACCGGGTCCTTGCCGTCCTTGATCGACTGCGGCGCCACCGAGGCCAGGATCGACTGGCCCGAGATCCGCATGTGGAAGCCGGTGACCTCGCCCTTGGCATCCAGCCCGGCCGTCAGTTTGCATTGCGTGACCGGATGGTAGCGGCCGTGCAGCATGTCTTCTTCGCGGGTCCAGATCAGTTTGACGGGCGTGCCCGGCATGGCCTTGGCGATCTCCACCACCTGGCGCACCCAGTCGTGCACCGCGCCGCGCCGGCCGAAGCCGCCGCCGAGGTGCAGCTTGTAGACGTCGCATTTGGCGGGCGGCAGGCCGGCCGCTTCGGCGGCGGTGGCCAGCGCGGCTTCGCCGTTCTGGGTCGGGGTCCAGACCTCGCACAGCTCCGGCGTCCATTTGGCGGTGGCGTTCATGACCTCCATGGTCGCGTGGTTCTGGTAGGGGAAGGAGTACACCGCTTCCACCTTGCGTACCGAGGCGGCGATCGCGGCGCGCGCATCGCCACTCTGGTTGCCGACCACCGCGTCGTTGGCGTCCAGCCCGGCCTTCAGGGTGGCGGCGACGTCGGCGCTCGACAGCTTGGCGTTCGGTCCTTCGTCCCACACGATGGGCAGCGCGTCGAGCGCGGTGCGGGCGCGCCACCAGGTATCGGCCACCACCGCGACCGCGCTGTCGCCGACCTGCAGCACCTTCTTCACGCCGGGACGTTTTTCGATCGCCGCCGCGTCGAAGCTCTTGACCTTGCCGCCGAAGACCGGGCAGTCCTTGATGGCGGCGTTCAGCATGCCCGGCATCGTGAGGTCCATGCCGTAGATCTGCGAGCCGTCGGTCTTCTTGACGGTGTCGAGGCGGGCCATGCGCTTGCCGGCCAGCTTCCACTGCTTGGGATCCTTGAGCGCGACGTCGGCGGCGGCGGGTGCGGTCAGCTTGCCGGCCGCGATCGCGACCTTGCCGTAGCTGGTCTTGCGGCCCGACGGGGTGTGGGTGATGACGCTGTTCGCGGCCACGCACTCGGATGCCGGCACTTTCCATTCGGCGGCGGCGGCCTGCACCAGCATCATGCGCGCGGCGGCGCCGCCTTTGCGTACATACTCGTTCGACTCGCGGATGCCGCGGCTGCCGCCGGTCGAGAAGCTGCCCCAGACGCGGTTGCGCGCCAGGTTCTGGCCGGGCGTCGGGTACTCGGTGGTGACCTTGGTCCAGTCGGCATCCAGTTCTTCGGCCACCAATTGGGCCAGGCCGGTCAGCGTGCCCTGCCCCATCTCGGAACGGGCAATGCGGATCACGATCGTGTCGTCGGGCTTGACCACCACCCAGGCGTTGACCTCGGGCGCGGCGGGCGCGCCCTGGGCCGCGGCGTCGCCGGCGAACGGGATGTGGAAGGCCAGCATCAGGCCGGCGGCGCCGGACGTCTTCAGGAAGCCGCGGCGCGATGGGGAGGCCATGTCACGTGGGCTCATGCTTTGCTCCCTTCGGTCTGGATCGCCAGGCCGGCGCTCTTCACGTCGCCGCCCTTGGCCACCACATGGATGGCGGCGCGCACGCGGTTGTAGGTGCCGCAGCGGCAGATGTTGGTCATCGCGCTATCGATGTCGGCGTCGGTCGGTTTCGGTTTCTGTTTGAGCAGGGCGGCGGCGGCCATGATCATGCCGGACTGGCAGAAGCCGCACTGCGGCACGTCGAGCGCGGCCCAGGCTTTTTGCACGGGATGCGAACCGTCCTTCGACAGCCCTTCGATCGTCACGATCTTTTGCGCGGCGGTGACGGTGGAGACCGGGCGCACGCAGGTGCGGGTCGGCTCGCCGTCGATATGGACCGTGCAGGCACCGCACTGGGCGATGCCGCAGCCGTACTTGGTGCCGGTCAGGCCCAGCTGCTCGCGCAGCACCCATAGCAGAGGCGTGTCATCCTCCACCTCGAATTCACGCACAACACCATTGACGTTCAGCTTCGCCATGCAGCGCTCCTGTTGGAATAGTTGGGGGAAGAACAAACGTGCTGATACTACACCTGTTTTTTCCTTCCCGCAGGAGCCCGCATGAACGTCAATACCGGTCAGCCGCGCTTCATCACCAGGGTCAGGATGTCGTAACTGGCCACCAGTTCCTCGTTCTGGTTGGTGACCTGCACATCCCACGCCACCACGCCCTGGCCCACGCCTTTGTCATCGCTGCGGTTGCGGTCGACCTTGCGCTTGCAGGTCAGGCGCGCGCGGATCGTGTCGCCGATCGCCACCGGCGTGATGAAGCGCAGGTTGTCGAGGCCGTAGTTGGCCAGCACCGGCCCCGGCGCCGGCGACACGAACAGCCCGGCCGCCGCCGACAGCACGAAGTAGCCGTGCGCGATGCGCTTGCCGAACTGCGAATCCCTGGCCGCGATCTCGTCGAAGTGCATGTAGAAGAAGTCGCCCGAAACGCCGCCGAAGGCCACGATGTCGGCCTCGCTCACGGTGCGCCGGTGCGTCAGCAGCGAGTCGCCCATCTGCAGGTCCTCGAAGTACTTGCGGAAGGGATGCAGCTCGCTCTCGCGCACCGCCGCGCCGCGCACGTACTCGCCGGTCACCGCCGCCAGCATGGTCGGCGAACCCTGTACCGCCGCGCGCTGCAGGAAGTGGCGCACCGCGCGGATGCCGCCCAGCTCTTCGCCGCCGCCGGCGCGGCCCGGACCGCCGTGCTTGAGCTGGGGCAGCGGCGAGCCGTGGCCGGTCGAATCGACCGAGGCCTCGCGCTCGAGGATCAGCACGCGCCCGTGCGAGGCGGCCAGCGCCGGCACCGCGCGCGCCGCTATCGCCAGGTCCCTGGTGGCCAGCGTGGTCACCAGGCTGCCCTTGCCGCGCGCGGCCAGCGCCAGCGCTTCATCGAGTCCGGTGTACGTCATCATGGTGCTGACCGGGCCGAAGGCTTCGACGTCGTGCACCGCGTCGTTGTCCATCGCGTTGCGGCACAGGAGCAGGGTCGGCGCGAAGAAGGCGCCGTCGGCCGCGCTCTCGCCCAGCGGCGCAAAGCCGTCGGCCGCACCGAACACGATCTCGTTGCCCGCGGCGAGCAGCCGCACGCGCTCGCCGACGTCGCGCTGCTGGTCCATCGAGGCCAGTGCGCCCATGCGCACGCCTTCCATCTTCGGATCGCCGACCACCACTTTCGACAGCCGTTCGCGCAGCCGTTCGGCGACCGCATCGACTTGGGTTTTCGGCACGATGATGCGGCGGATCGCGGTGCACTTCTGGCCCGCCTTGCCGGTCATCTCGCGCGCCACCTCCTTGACGAACAGGTCGAACTCGACGTCGTCGGGCGTGATGTCCGGCCCCAGGATCGCGCAGTTGAGCGAGTCGGCTTCGGCGGTGAACGGCACCGAATTGGCGATCAGGTTTTTATTGGTGCGCAGCTTGACGGCGGTATCGGCCGAGCCGGTGAAGGTGACCACGTCGGCGCCGTTCAGGCGGTCCAGCAGGTCGCCGGTGCCGCCGATCACCAGCTGCAGGCTACCGTCGGGCAGCAGGCCGGATTCGTGCATCAGGCGCACCACGGCCTCGGTCAGGTAGCTGGTGGCGGTGGCCGGCTTGCCGATGCAGGGCATGGCCGCCAAAAAGCTCGGCGCGAATTTTTCGAGCAGGCCCCAGATCGGGAAGTTGAAGGCGTTGATGTGCACCGCCAGCCCGCCGCGCGGCACCAGGATGTGGGTGCCGGCGAAGCCGCCCTTCTTACCGAGCGCCATGGCCGGGCCTTCGTGCAGCACATTCGACGAGGGCAGCTCGCGGCTGCCCATGCTGGCGTAGGCGAACAGGGTGCCGATGCCGCCTTCGACGTCGACCCAACTGTCGGGCCGCGTGGCGCCGGTCAGGTGCGATATCTCGTACAACTGCTCCTTGCGCTCCATCAGGTACAGGGCCAGCGCCTTGAGCCGTAGCGCGCGGGTCTGGAAGTCCATCGCCATCAGCGCCGGCACGCCGGTGTGGCGGGCGTAGCGCACCGCCTCGTCGAAGTCGATCTTCTCGGCGTGGGTATGGTAGATCAGCTGGCTGTTCAAGGCGTTGTGCAGCGGCGTGTGCGCCTCCGCGCCGAGCCAGCGGCCGCCGATCAGGCTTTGCAGGGTTGATACCTTAGGCATTGCGATTCTCCAGGGATGCGGTCATTCTTTTGGGGCGTGCATGTCGGGGCCGAGGTCGATGCGCCGGCGGCCGGCTTCGACTTCGGTGAGCGGCTCGACCTCGCACATGGTCTGCATCGAACGCACGCTCAATTCGTGGTACTGGCGGGTGCCGAAGCT
>DASRXO010000927.1:0-3002 GCA_035654095.1 Telluria sp. | reverse complement strand
GAACTCGGCCAGCCGCTGCTGGGCACCACCCTGATCATGCCCGGCAACGGCGACCAGGAATTGTTGAACGATGCAGACCAGATCCGCGAGCGCCTGCAAAAGCAGGTCGACCTGATCATCGACGGCGGCGCCTGCGCGATGGAGCCGACCACCGTGATCGACCTGAGCTCCGACCAGCCGCTGCTGGTGCGCCGGGGCAGGGGCGACCCCGCCGCCTTCGGCCTGTAGCCTTGCGCTCCCACCAACCACCCGCCCCGGCAGGCCGACTGCCCGGGCTCTGATAGAATCGCGCCATGGATGAATTGATACGCAATATCGCAGTGTATGCACTGCCCGTGCTGTTCGCAATCACGCTGCATGAGGCCGCGCACGCCTACGCGGCGCGCTATTTCGGCGACTCGACCGCCTACGTCGCCGGCCGCATGAGCTTGAACCCGCTGAAACACATCGACCCGCTGGGCACCATCGTGATCCCGGTGATGCTCTACCTGTCGACCGGCTTCGTGTTCGGCTACGCCAAGCCGGTGCCGATCGATTTCGGCCAGCTGCGCAAACCCAAGCGCGACATGGCCTGGGTTGCGCTGGCCGGTCCCGGCGCCAACTTCGTGATGGCCCTGATGTGGCTGATCTTCGCGGCCCTGCTCGGGTTTGCCGACGTCAGCGAACCGTTCCCGCACAAGGTCGCGCAGGCCGGCGTGCTGACCAACCTGCTGATGTTCGCCTTCAACCTGCTGCCGATTCCGCCGCTCGATGGCGGGCGCGTGCTCACCAGCATGCTGCCGCACCGGATGGCCTACAAGTTCGCGCGCATCGAACCCTATGGATTTTTCATCGTGCTCGGCCTGATCTTCCTGAAGCTGCTCAATTTCTGGGTGGTGCCGGTGATGATGCTGGCCGGTTATGCACTGAACCTGATCGCCTCTCCGATTACCTTACTTTTGAACTGACGACTATGTACCCCGATCGTGTTGTTTCCGGTATGCGCCCCACGGGCGCCATGCACCTTGGCCACTACCACGGCGCGCTCAAGAACTGGATCAGGATGCAGGCCGAGCAGCCCTGCCTGTTCTTCGTGGCCGACTGGCACGCGCTGACCACCCACTACGACGATCCGAGCATCATCGAGCGCAGCACCTGGGACATGCTGGTCGACTGGCTGGCGGCCGGCGTCGACCCCTCGCAGGCGACCCTGTTCATCCAGTCCAAGGTGCCCGAGCACGCCGAGCTGCACCTGCTGCTGTCGATGGCCACGCCGCTCGGCTGGCTGGAACGGGTGCCGACCTACAAGGACCAGATCGACAATCTCACCAACAAGGACCTGGCCACCTACGGCTTCCTCGGCTACCCGCTGCTGCAGGCGGCCGACGTGCTGATCTACCGCGCCAGCCAGGTGCCGGTGGGCGACGACCAGGTGCCGCACATCGAAATGATGCGCGAGATCGCGCGCCGCTTCAACCACCTGTACGGCAAGGAAAAGGGCTTCGAGGAGAAGGCCATCGAAGCGGTCAAGAAGCTGGGCAGCAAGCGCGCCAAGCTGTATCTCGAGCTGCGCACCGAATACCAGCAGGACGGCAAGGACGAAGCGCTGCAGCAGGCCCACGCCATGCTCGACGACGCCCAGAGCCTGTCGATGATCGACCGCGAGCGCCTGTTCGGCTATCTGGAAGGCAGCCGCAAGCTGATCCTGGTCGAGCCGCAGGCCAAGCTGACGGTGGCCTCGCGCCTGCCGGGCCTCGACGGCCGCAAGATGTCCAAGAGCTACGGCAATTCGATCTCGCTGCGCGAAGACAAGGAATCGGTGGTCAAGAAGATCCGCACCATGCCGACCGACCCGGCGCGGGTGCGCCGCACCGACGTCGGCGATCCCAAAAAGTGCCCGGTGTGGCAGCTGCACGAAGTCTATTCCGACGGCCCGACCAAGGACTGGGTGGTCAAGGGCTGTACCACGGCCGGCATCGGCTGCCTCGAATGCAAGCAGCCGGTGATCGACGCCATCGTCAAGGAACAGGAGCCGATGCACGAGCGCGCCCAGCAGTACCTGGACGACCCGTCGCTGGTGCGCGCGATCGTCGCCGACGGCTGCGACAGCTCCCGCAAGCTGGCCCAGGAAACCATGCGCGACGTGCGCGAGGCGATGGGCCTGTCGTACAACTGATGGCGACGACGCCGCACCCGGCCACCGACAGCGTCTCGCCCTGGGTGCGGCGCTTTGCGCGCCTGCTGCCGGCCGGCGAGGTGCTGGACCTGGCCTGCGGCAGCGGCCGCCACGCGCGCCACCTGGCCGCGCTCGGCCATCCGGTGCTGGCGGTCGACCGCGACCCGCAGGCGCTGGCGCTGGCCGCGGGGCAGGGGATCGCCACCCGCCAGCTCGACCTCGAGGACCCCGGCTTCGCCTGGCCGTTCGAAGCCGCGCGCTTCGCCGGCATCGTGGTCACCAACTACCTGCATCGTCCGCTATTTGCACCGCTGGCCGCGAGCCTGGCGCCGGGCGGTGTGTTGATCTACGAAACCTTCGCCCTCGGTAATGAAGCCTACGGCAAGCCCTCGAATCCGGCCTTCCTGCTGGCGCGCGGCGAGCTGCTGGCGCAGGCGGCCAGCCTCGGCCTGCGCGTGATCGCCTTCGAAGACGGCTACGTGAGCCAGCCGAAACCGGCGATGCTGCAGCGCTTGTGCGCCGCCCGGCCCGGTTTTACGCCCGAAAACGCGATTCTGGACCTGTTTTGAGGCTTGAATCTAGTCAAGAATGAACCACGGGGGCGGGCGATCCGCTACAATCAGGCTTTTATTTACCAGCATAGTTAATCGCATATGATCAAGGGCAGCATAGTAGCAATCGTCACCCCGATGCACGCGGACGGCAGTCTCGACTATCCGGGCCTGCGCACATTGATCGACTGGCATATCGCCGAAGGCACCGACGGCATCGTCATCGTCGGCACCACGGGCGAATCGGCCACCGTCGACGTGCAGGAGCACTGTGAACTGATCAAGCTGGCCATCGA
>DASRXO010000926.1:0-2538 GCA_035654095.1 Telluria sp. | reverse complement strand
CCGGTGATGACCGCGACCTTGTTGGCAAAGTCTTTCATCAAATCAAGCTCACCAGTTGTTTACCGAAATTGCGGCCCTTGAGCAGGCCGATGAAGGCCTCGGGCGCCGCCGCCAGGTTGGGCGCGATCGTTTCGCGGTACTTGAGCTTGCCGGTGGCGACCAGCATGCCCAGCTCACCCAAGCCTTGCGGCCACAGCTCCATGTGCTCGCTGACGATAAAGCCGCGCAAGCTCAGGCGGTTGGTCAGCAGCGAGCGCAGGTTGTGCAGCGGGATCTCCTCGCCGTTGTAGCCGGCGATCAGGCCGCACAGCGCGATCCGGCCGAACGCGTTCATGCGCGTGAGCGTGGTGTCGAACACCTGGCCGCCGACGTTTTCGAACACCGCGTCGACACCGTTCGGCGTCGCCGCCGCCAGGTCGGCCGCCAGATTGCCGGCCTTGTAGTCGATGCAGGCGTCGAAGCCGAGTTCGTCGACCACGTAGGCGCACTTCTCCGCCCCGCCAGCGATGCCGACCGCGCGGCAGCCACGCTGCAGGGCCAGCTGGCCGAGCACGCTGCCGACCGCGCCGCTGGCGGCCGACACCACGATCGTCTCGCCCGGCTTCGGCAGCATGATCTGGTTCAGGCCATACCACGCCGTCATGCCCGGCATGCCGACCGGGCCGAGGTAGGCCGACAGCGGGATCCGGCTGGTGTCGACCTTGCGCAGCAGGAGGCCGTCGGAAACGCCCATCTCGGCCCAGCCCAGCATGCCGACCACCTGGTCGCCCGGCGCGAACTTGGGATTGCTGGACGCGACCACTTCGCCGGCGGTGCCGCCGATCATGGTCTCGTCCAATGCCTGGGAAGCGGCGTAGCTCTTGGCCGCGCTCATGCGCCCGCGCATGTAGGGATCGAGCGACAGGTAGTGGTTACGCACCAGCACCTCGCCCTCTTTCAGCACCGGGATGGTGACGGTTTCGAGGCGGAAGTTCTCCGGCTTTACATCGGCCTTGGGACGCGAGGCCAGCACGATACGTTGGAAGGTCGCCATGGTCACACCGCCGACACGCCGCCATCGACCGCCAGGGTCTGGCCGGTGATGTGTTTGCCCGCGTCGGACGCGAACAGCACCGCGGTGCCCTTCAAGTCCTCGTCGTCGCCGATGCGGCCCAGCGGCGCGTCCTTGGCCAGGCCCTCGGCGCCGATGGTCGCCAGCACGCCCTTGGTCATCTTGGACGGGAAGAAGCCCGGGGCGATCGCATTCACGGTGATGCCGTAGCGCCCCCACTCGCCGGCCAGGGTGCGCGTGAAGTTGATCACTGCGGCTTTGGAGGTGTTGTAGGCCAGCGTCTGGATGGTGTTGACCGGATTGCCCGCCAGCCCGGCGATCGAAGCGATGTTGATGATGCGGCCGTAGCGGCGCGGGATCATCGACAGCTTGCCGACCGCCTGCGACACCAGGAAGATGCTGCGCACGTTCAGGTTCATGACCTTGTCCCAGGCCTCGAGCGGATAGTCCTCGGCCGGCGCGCCCCAGCTGGCGCCGGCGTTGTTGATCAGGATGTCGACATGGCCGAGGCGCTTGATGGCCTCTTCGACGAAGGGCGGGATCTGCGTCTCCTGCGCCAGGTCGGCCGCGATGGCCGAGGCGTCGATGCCGCGTTGCGCGAGGTGGGCCACGGCCTCGTCGAGCTCGGACTGCTTGCGCGACGCGATCACGATGCGGGCGCCCTGCTCGCCCAGCGCTTCGGCCATCTGCAGGCCGAGCCCGCGCGAACCGCCGGTGACCAGCGCGGTCTTGCCGGCCAGCGAAAACAGCTCTTGAGTAGTACGCATTAGTGCTCCTTGTGGTGGCCAAACCAGGGACAGACCCCTATTTCGAAACCAGGGACAGACCCCTATTTCGCCGAAACGGTGGTCTGTCCCCGGTTTTGAAATAGGGGTCTGTCCCTGGTTTGCGAATCGGGGTCTGTCCCTGATTTTGACGTTTTTAGAGAACTTCGAACAGGCCGGCGGCGCCTTGGCCGCCGCCGATGCACATCGTGACCACGACGTATTTCACGCCGCGGCGCTTGCCTTCGATCAGCGCATGGCCCACCAGCCGCGCACCCGAGACGCCATACGGATGGCCGACCGCGATCGCGCCGCCATTCACGTTCAGCCGCTCCATCGGGATCCCGAGCCGGTCCGCGCAGTACAGCACCTGCACCGCGAACGCTTCGTTCAGCTCCCACAGCCCGATGTCGGCCACCGACAGCCCGACCTTGTGCAGCAGCTTCGGCACCGCGAATACCGGACCGATGCCCATCTCGTCCGGCTCGCAGCCGGCCACCGCGAAGCCGCGGAACACGCCCAGCGGCGTCAGGCCCTTGGCCTGCGCCGTCTTCGCGCTCATCACGATCGCCATCGAGGCGCCGTCCGAAAACTGGCTGGCATTGCCGGCGCTGATCACCCCGCCCGGCACCGCGGTACGGATCTTCGACACGCCTTCCAGCGTGGTGTCGGCGCGGATGCCTTCGTCGGCCGCGATCGTCACTTCGCGCGTGAGCAACTGGC
>DASRXO010000925.1:0-4314 GCA_035654095.1 Telluria sp. | reverse complement strand
GATCAGGCACTGGAAGTAGCGGCGCGCGGTCTGGTCGACCTGGTGCAGCAGGAACAGGGTCTTCTCGAAGAAGGCGTTGGGCACCGCGCGCGCCAGGAATTTCTTGAAGCGGGCGCCGTCGCGCAGGAAGAAGAAGGTCAGGAACGGCGCCAGCAGCAGCGAGGGCAGCCAGGCCGCCGCGCCGACCAGGATGGTGGCCAGGTGCTGCTGCGCGAAGTTGTCGGTGAAGGACTTGAAGCGCTTGTTGACCATCGAGGTCAGGTGCATCTCGGCCAGGATCGGGAACTTCGCTTCGAGCAGCGTCATCGTGTTGCGCACGAAGGCGACCCCGCCCTCGAGGTAGTAGCCGATGGTGTTCTGCCAGGCGTTGTCGGGCGCCGCGGTCCACGAGGCGACGATCGTCACGGCCAGGGTCAGCACCGCGAAGAAGATGCCGCCGACCGTCAGCGCGGCCAGGTTCTGGCCGGCCCCGGCGCGGATCAGGCGCTGGGTCGGCGCCAGCAGGAGGTAGTACAGGACGGTGCCGAAGATGAAGGGAATCGCCAGCCAGAGGGTGTGCTCGAGCAGCACCAGCAGCAGGCAGGTGACGGCGATGATGCCGCTCCAGACCACCGGGCCGGCGCCCTCCTCGCCGTTCACAGCGCCTCGACCTGCGGCCGGCCCGACATCCACTCGCGCAGGCGCTGGCCGATGTGGCGCGCGAGCGCCAGCGAGATCTTGTAGCCGATCACGGCGTCGGTATCCATCAGCGCCATGAAGTCGGCGCGGAAGAACACCGCCAGCTCGCAGTTGTCGATCGCGCGCGCCTGGGCGTTGCGCGGCGAGTTGTCGAGCAGCGCGAGGTCGCCGAAGAAGCTGCCGGGCGACAGTTCGGCCACCACTTCGAAGGCGCTGCCGCGCGAGCGGCTGATCAGCACCCGGCCCGACATCACCAGGTACAGGGCCTGGCCTTCCTCGCCTTCGTCGAACACGATTTCGTCGCCCAGGTAGCGCCGCTCGTGCATCAGGCCGTCGACGATCTTCAGTTCCAGCGGCGTGAGCGAGCTGAACAGCGACGAATTCCTGAGGCGGTGCAAGCGCGGCGACATGGCCGGCGCTTTCAAGAAACCAAAGATCAAGACAGACTCCGTGAGAGGGAGAAGAGATGCCTTCGATTATGCGCCAACGCTTGCCGCGACGCAGCATTATTGCCTCGTTTGCAAGTCCATCGCTTTGCCGCGCAGGCGCCCGCGGCCGATATTGTTGTTAAAAGAATACAGTCTGCGCTGGCAGTGTGGCGACATCCAGGTCCAGGGTGCGCGCGACCGGCAGCTGCGGGTCGAGGTGGCTGGTCAGCACGATGCAGCTCGACGGCGCCGCCGCGCGTTGCGCCAGCTGCGCGCGCAAATACGCCATGGCCGCCGCATCGAGGCCGTTGAACGGCTCGTCGATCAACAGCAGCTTGACCGGCAAGGCCAGCGCCAGCGCCAGCTGCAGCTTCTTGTGCTGGCCCAGCGACAGCGTGGACACCGCCTGCGGCAGCACATCCCGGATCCCGAACGCCGCCAGCTGCGCATCCAGCGCCTGCGCTTCGGCCGCCGGATACAGCGCCAGATGCAGGTCGAGAAATTCCTGCGCCGTCAGCCACGGCAGGTCGGGCGTCTCGCCGCCGCAGTAGAAACTGGCGCTGCGGTAGGCCAGCGCATCGCGTTCGCTGTCGACGCCATCCATGCGGATCGCGCCCGCATGCGGCGCCAGCGCGCCCGCCATCAGCTTGAGCAGCGTGGTCTTGCCGCGCCCGTTCGCGCCGCGCAGCCAGGTGATGCCGGGACCCAGCGTGGCCGAGAAGCCGGCGAACACGCTGCGCGTATCGAAGTGGAAGGCCAGGCCTTCGACCTGCAAATTCATATCCATAGTTCGCTTCCCACTGCGGTTAATAGCACGATCGCGGCCACCACCAGCCCGACCCTGGTGCGCGCGCCGGCCGCGGGCAAGGCCACCAGCGCCAGTTGCGCGCCGCAGGCCAGCGCCAGGTACAGCTTGCCCGCGCTGCGGTCCCACGCGCCATGCGGGGCGCCGGCGCAGAACAGCACCAGCAGCACCAGCAGCGCGGGCGCCAGCGCGAAGGCGCGCGCATACGGTTCGAGCGCGCGCGGCGCCAGCGGCCAGCCGGCGCTCGCCGGGCGCAGCAGGTCGGCCTGCTCGCGCACCGCCTTGTCGCCGCGGTCGGTGAGCAGCACCAGCAGCGCGCTGGCGCACAGGTCGAGCGCGCCGCGCGGCACGCCGGGCGGCGCCATCATCCAGGCCACCGCGCAAGCCAGCGCGCCAAGCAGCAGCACGCATTGCTGCCAGCCCACCACGTTCTCGGCGCGCCAGAACGGCAGCCAGTATAGGCGGTGCCACAGGAACAGCGTGCGCGGGCGCCAGGTACGCGGCGCGTACCGCGGCGGCGCCGCGCGCAGCCGGTGCTGCCAGCGCCCGGAAGCCGGCGGCCGGCGTGCGCGCAGCGTGAGGACCGCGGTGGAGCAGGCCCACGTCAGCAAGAAGGATAGCAGCGCGCCCAGCACGCCGCGCGCGGGCAGCAGCCAGTCGGGCCGCTGCGCCAGCCAGATCGCGCCGGAGGCCGCATACGCCAGCGCCAGCGGGCCGGCCAGCATGGCGGCCACCAGCGCATCGGCCCGCAGCTGCACGCGCGGCGGCACCGGCAGCGCATGCAGCCAGCGCACCACGTCCTGCGGCAGCACGCGCTTGCGCAGCAGGAGCATCGGCACCGTCATGAGCAGCGCGTGGGCGGCCAGCAGCGGCAAGGCGAAGGGCAGGGCGAGCGAAGCCGCATACATGGGCGGCAGGGCGATCAACGCGAACAGGCCGACCAGCACCTGGGCGAACACCAGCAACAGGATTTGGGCCGAGCTTTTGAGGCTGGCGGCGAACTGCTTCAGCGCGTGCTGCGCGAGGCGGATGCGAAACCGGATGTACGGGTGGGCCAAGGCGATCCCTCGGTTGACGGCACAAAGAGCGACACAAAGAAAAAGGGCCCGACGAATCGGGCCCTTCTTTGATGCTGGCGGAGCGGACGGGACTCGAACCCGCGACCCCCGACGTGACAGGCCGGTATTCTAACCAACTGAACTACCACTCCGTGTTACTCTGATCGGTATTGCTGATCATGATGCTGTCTCTCTTGGTGGGGGCTGAGAGGCTCGAACTCCCGACCTACGCCTTGTAAGGGCGCCGCTCTACCAACTGAGCTAAGCCCCCGTACTGTTGCTTATCATCAGAGACACATCCGACGTTTGTCACCACGTCTGAAGAGGCCGAATCATATACTATTTTTTCGGCCGCGCGCAAGGGTTTTTCTGCCGAACCGGCAAATTATTCGCGAATTCCCCACTGCGACAGCATCCACGCCATGTTGAACGCGCCCTCGCGGATCGCGTCGTAACGGCCGGACGCCCCGCCGTGGCCGGCCCCCATATTCGTCTTCAGCAGCAGGACCTTGTTATCGGTTTTGTAAGCGCGCAGCTTGGCCACGTACTTGGCCGGCTCCCAGTACATCACCTGGCTGTCGTTCAGGCTCGTGGTCACCAGCATCGCCGGATAGGCCCTGCGCGCGATATTGTCGTAGGGTGAATAGCTGCGCATGTAATCGTAGGCCGCCTTCTGGTTCGGATCGCCCCACTCGAGGTACTCGCCGGTGGTCAGCGGCAGGCTGGCGTCCATCATGGTGTTCATCACGTCGACGAAGGGCACCGCCGCATGCACCGCGTGGAACAGCTCGGGCCGCAGGTTGACCACCGCTCCCATCAACAGCCCGCCGGCGCTGCCGCCCTGGATGATCAGGCGGTCCGGACGCGTCCATTTTTGCTTGACCAGGAAGTCGGCGCTGTCGATGAAATCGGTGAAGGTGTTCTTCTTCTTCATCAGCATGCCGTCGTCGTGCCAGGCCTCGCCCATGTCGGTGCCGCCGCGGATGTGGGCCTGCACGTAGATCACGCCGCGTTCGAGCAGGCTGATACGGCTGATCGCGAACGTGGCCTCGGTCGAGATGCCGTACGAGCCGTACGAGTACAGCAGCAGCGGCGCGCTGCCGTCGAACTTCACGCCCTTCCGGTAGACCGCCCACAGCGGCACCTTGACGCCGTCGCGCGCGGTGGCCCACAGGCGCTTGCTCTCGTAGCGCGTGGGGTCGTAGCCGCCCACCACCTCCTGCTGTTTGAGCACGCTGCGCGCGCCGCTCGCCATGTCGACATCGAGCACGGTCGGCGGCGTCACCGGCGACTGGTAGGACAGGCGATAGCGCGTCGCGCCGAACTCCGGCGTGCCGGCGCCGCG
>DASRXO010000924.1:0-2980 GCA_035654095.1 Telluria sp. | reverse complement strand
TTACCAATTGCACTGCCAATTATTTAACAAGCGGGCCTTATGGAACTTCGCCAGCTGCGCTATTTCGTCGCCATCGTGGACCACGGCTCGCTGTCGCGGGCGGCGCTGGTGCTGCATGTGGCGCAGCCGGCCCTGACCCAGCAATTACGCCAGCTCGAGGACGAACTGGGCGCGCAGCTGCTGCACCGTTCGGCCCAGGGCGTGCTGAGCACCGACGCCGGCAAGGTGTTCTACCAGCATGCCCAGGCCATCCTCAAGCAGGTGGCCGATGCCCGCTCGGCGGTGACACAATCGACCACCCGGCCCTCGGGCAGCGTGACGCTGGGCCTGCCGCACAGCATCTCCGGCGCGCTGGCCCTGCCGCTGCTGATGGCGGCGCGCGCCAGCTATCCCGAGATCACGCTGCAGCTGACCGAGGAACTGTCGGGCAACCTGGCCGAACAGCTCCAAGCGGGCCGCATCAATCTCGCGGTGCTGTTCGACGATGGCCAACTGGGCCGCTTCGCCACCACCGCGCTGATCGAGGAAGAGCTGATGTTCATCTGCCGCGCCGATTCCGCCAGTTGCCCCGCGGGCGCCAGCGTGACCTTGGCCGAGGCGCTGGCCGCGCCGCTGATCTTGCCGGCCCAGCAGCAAGGCGTGCGTCCGCGCATCGAGGCGGTGGCGCGCGGCGCCGGACTGGCGCTGGGCGAGGTCATCGAAATCAATTCGATCGCGATCCTGAAGTCGGCGATCCTGGCCGACATGGGCGCCACCCTGCTGCCGGCCGCGCCGCTGGCGGCCGAGATCGAACGCGGCGCGATGCGCGCGCTGCCGATTCACAGTCCGGGCCTGTCGCGCACGGTGACCTTGTGCGCGTCGCGCAACATCCCGCTGACCAACGCCGCCGCCGCGGTCAGCCGGCTGGTGCTGCAAGTGACCCAGCAGCTGTGCCGCGGCGGCGCCTGGCCGGGCGCGACTTTGCTGGCGTAGGGCCATCATTTTTTCTTATACCTCCATCTGGAATCCGTATTTCCCCCGCCGCGCGGAAGGCCCTACACTCGCGCCGGAGTAAAATAGTCGCATACCGCGACACCTAGTCCGCCACCAAGGCGCCTACCCGGCGCCGTCCTGGCGGAGCGACACCCGAATTATCATTTTGGAGCCTCACCATGCCAGATACCACGGCAACCACGCCTGCCGGCGCGCCGGACGTGCCGACTCGCCTCACCAGCGTCGGCCTCGACGATAAATACACCGCCACCTCGGGCACCATCTTCCTGTCGGGTATCCAGGCGCTGGTGCGCCTGCCCATGATGCAGCGCGAGCGCGACCTCGCCGCCGGCCTGAATACGGCCGGCTTCATCTCCGGCTACCGCGGCTCGCCGCTCGGCGGCCTCGATGAAAACCTGTGGAAGGCCGCCAAGCACCTCGAAGCCCATCACATCCAGTTCGTCCCCGGCGTCAACGAAGACCTGGCCGCGACCGCGGTCTGGGGCTCGCAGCAGGTCGACCTGATCGGCCCGGCCAAGTACGACGGCGTATTCGCCATGTGGTACGGCAAGGGCCCGGGCGTGGACCGCTGCGGCGACGTCTTCAAGCATATGAACCACGCCGGCACCGCGCAACACGGCGGCGTGCTGCTGGTGGCCGGCGACGACCATGGCGCCTACTCCTCGACCCTGCCGCACCAGTCCGACCATTTGTTCTCGGCCTCGATGATCCCGGTGCTCTACCCCTGCAACGTGCAGGAATACCTCGACCTCGGCATCCACGGCTGGGCCATGTCGCGCTTCTCGGGCTGCACGGTGGCGTTCAAGGCGCTGGCCGACACGGTCGAGTCGAGCGCCTCGGTCGATGCCGATCCGTTCCGCGTCGAGGTCAAGATCCCGCACGACTTCCACATGCCGGAAGGCGGCCTGAATGCGCGCCTGTCGAACGTGCCGCTCGGCCAGCAGGCGCGCAACCAGGAAGCGCTGATGCAGGACTACAAAATCTATGCCGCGCTGGCCTATGCGCGCGAGAACAAGCTCAATCACACCACCATCGACAGCGCCAACGCCAAGCTCGGCATCATCGCTTCCGGCAAGTCCTACCTCGACGTGCTCGAAGCGCTCGAGGAACTCGGCATCGACGAGCAGATGGCGGCCAGGGTCGGCCTGCGCCTGTTCAAGGTCGCGATGCCGTGGCCGCTGGAGCCCGACAGCGTGCGCGAATTCGCCCAGGGCCTCGACGAAATCCTGGTGGTCGAAGAGAAGCGCCAGATCGTCGAATACCAGCTCAAGGAACAGCTCTACAACTGGCGCGACGACGTGCGGCCGCGCGTGATCGGCAAGTTCGACGAGAAGGGCGAATGGGTCGCGCCGCGCGGCGAATGGCTGCTCACGTCGAAGGCCGATTTCTCGGTCTCGCAAGTGGCGCGCGTGATCGCCAGCCGCGTCGCGCGCCTGATCACCGACGCCCACACGCGCGACCTGATCAAGGCCCGCCTGACCTTCCTCGACGCCAAGGACGCGGTGCTCAAGAAGGCCATCAACACGCCCTTCCGTCCCGCGTTCTACTGCTCGGGATGTCCGCACAATACCTCGACCAAGGTCCCGGAGGGCAGCTTCGCGCTGGCCGGCATCGGCTGCCACGTGATGGCCACCTCGATCTACCCCGAGATGAACAAGCTGACCACCCACATGGGCGGCGAAGGCGCGCCGTGGATCGGCCAGGCCGCGTTCTCGAAAGTGCCGCACGTGTTCCAGAACCTGGGCGACGGCACCTACTTCCACTCCGGCTACCTGGCGATCCGCGCGGCGGTGGCGGCCAAGGTCAACATGACCTACAAGATCCTGTACAACGACGCGGTCGCGATGACCGGCGGCCAACCGGTGGACGGCATGACCTCGGTGCCGATGATCGCCCAGCAGATGGCGGCCGAAGGCATCACGCGCATCGCGCTGGTGTCGGAAGACCTGTCGCGCTACACCGACCGCTCGGCGCTGCCGGCCATCGT
>DASRXO010000923.1:0-2703 GCA_035654095.1 Telluria sp. | reverse complement strand
CGCCGTCGACTTCCATGGTCTTCGAGTTGTCGACCAGGTCGAACAGGGTCGGGAAAGCGGCGCACAAGGACACGCAGCGGCGGCAGCCGTGGCAGATGTCGAACACCCGCTCGAGTTCCGTCTCGAGCGCATGCGGGTTGTAGAAATCCGCGTTCTTCCAGTCCAGCGGATGCCGGGTCGGCGCTTGCAGGTTGCCTTCGGTGGCCATGGGCGTCCTTCCTGTGATCGGAGCGGGCAGGCCCGCGCCGCGGGATCGCCCCGCGGCACAGGCGCGAACGGAACGGCCGGTCAGTCGGCCAGTTCGTTCAGCGCTTTGGTGTAGCGGTTGGCGTGCGAGCGCTCGGCCTTGGCCAGGGTTTCGAACCAGTCGGCGATCTCCTCGAAGCCTTCCTCGCGCGCCTGGCGCGCCATGCCGGGGTACATATCGGTGTACTCGTGGGTCTCGCCGGCGACCGCCGCCTGCAGGTTCAGGCGCGAGCTGCCGATCGGCAGGCCGGTGGCCGGATCGCCCACCGCTTCGAGATATTCGAGGTGACCGTGGGCGTGCCCGGTCTCGCCTTCGGCGGTGGAGCGGAACAGCGCCGCCACATCGTTCTGGCCTTCGACGTCGGCCTTGTTCGCGAAGTAGAGGTAGCGCCGGTTCGCCTGCGATTCGCCGGCGAAGGCTGCCTTCAGGTTCGCTTCGGTTTTGGAGCCTTTAAGCTTGGTCATGCGTATCTCCCAATGAAATATTCAAGCAGGAAAACGGTGCCGGCGCACGCCGGCAAGGTGGAACCATCAAGGATTCTCCGCGCACACTAGCAAAACCACAAGTTGGAAATGTTAATAACGCCGATAGCGAAAGCGCCGGTACCGACGCCAAGCTGTAAATTTCGCAAGTCCGTGCTACACTGGCGCTTCGCTAGGGGTCCTGGAATTCGCGTTCCGGGTGAGAGATACCCTCCGTACCTGATCTGGATAATGCCAGCGAAGGAAAGCGCAAAGTCCCTCTCTTCTTTGTTTGCTCCTCCCCCCGTTGGCTCCAGCTTCTATAAGCAACGCAGCGCTCGCCGCTGCGTGATAACGAGCATATTATGACTACGCCAACATTCAAGACCTCCCTCCTCGCTTTCGCCATCGGCCAGGCGATCTCCGCCGGCGCGTTCGCGCAGCAGGCCATGCCCGAAGTGGTGATCAGCGCCATCCGCCCGGCCGCCGAGCACGCCGCGATCGGCGGCTTCGCCGACGCGCCGCTGGTGCAGACGCCGGCGTCGATCAGCGTCATCAGCCAGCAGCAGATGCAGGACCTCGGCATCCGCCTGACCTCCGACGCCATGAAGTACGACGCCAGCGTCAGCGACTCCTACAACGCGGTCGGCTATGCCGAACAGTTCTCGATCCGCGGCTTCAACCTCGACAACGAGGCGAGCTACCGCAAGGACGGCTTCGCGATCCCGGCCGACACCCAGATCCCGCTCGAGAACAAGGAACGCATCGAGATCCTCAAGGGCCTGGCGGGCTTGCAGGCCGGCGTGGCCGCGCCCGGCGGCATCGTCAATTACGTGACCAAACGGCCGACCTCCGCGCCATTGCGCTCGGCCACGGTCGAGGTGAGCGAGCGCGGCACGCTGTACGGCGCCATCGACCTCGGCGGCCGCTTCGAGGACCGCCGCTTCGGCTACCGCATCAACGCGGCCGACGAAAAGATCCGCTCCTACGTCAAGGGCGCGGACGGCAATCGCCAGTTCGTGTCCGGCGCCTTCGACTGGCAGATCACGCCGGACGCGCTGCTGCAGCTCGACTTCGACACCCAGCACAAGGCGCAGCTCACGGCGCCCGGCTACCAACTGATCCGCGGCGTGGCGCTGCCGACCGGCGTGTCGCCCTCCATGCTGCTCAACGACCAGCCGTGGGCGCGCCCGGTCGACACCCACAGCAGCAACGCCGGCCTGCGCTTCGAATACCGGCTGAGCGACGACTGGCGCGCCAGCATCGCGATGAACAAGCACTGGTTCAAGCGCGACGACTTCACCGCCTTCCCTTACGGCTGCAGCAACGAGGGCGCGGGCTACTATCCGGGCTTCTGCTCGAACGGCGACTACGACGTCTACGACTACCAGAGCGTGGGCGAGAAGAAGGTCCTGTTCGGCACCCAGGCCGTCCTGCAAGGCAAATTCGCGACCGGCGCGGTCCGGCACGAGCTGACCGTCGGCGCCTCGCTGGCCACGCGCAGCGACAGCTTCGGCGACTATGTGTACGACTACGCGGGCTCCAGCAATATCTACCACAACGAGATCGTGCCGCCGGCGCCGGGCAATCCGAGCACCGGGCCGGTGTTCGAGCGCCTCTACGAACGCCAGCGGGCGGCCTTCGTGCAGGACATCGCCGCGCTGACGCCGCAGCTCAAGCTGCACGCCGGCTTGCGCTACAACCAGGTCAAGCGCGACGTCTACGTGCCCGAGATCGACGCGCG
This sequence comes from Telluria sp., assembly GCA_035654095.1. GTDB lineage: Bacteria > Pseudomonadota > Gammaproteobacteria > Burkholderiales > Burkholderiaceae_D > Telluria_A. The sequence goes on along the minus strand of DASRXO010000923.1, from coordinate 251 downwards.
CGTCCAATCCGACAACCACTTCGTGCTGCCGAGCGCAGCGCTGGTGTACCAGGCCACGCCGGACTGGAATGTGTACGGCGCGCTGACGCAGGGCATCGAGATGGGCGGCGTGGCGCCGTTCGGCACCGCCAACGAAAACCGTCCGCTCGATCCGAGCCGCTCGAAGCAGGTCGAATTCGGCGTCAAGGGCGCGGTCGGCCGCGACCTGAACCTGAGCGCGGCGCTGTTCCAGATCCGCAAGGGCCTGGAGT
>DASRXO010000922.1:0-2111 GCA_035654095.1 Telluria sp. | reverse complement strand
CGGCCGCGTGGCGCCGCAGGTCGAGGCCTTTGGAACCGGGCAGGAATTCGCGCCGCGCCAGCCGGTCGTACAGGAACAGGCCGGCCCGTATCATCCACGCCGGACGCTGGCCGGCGTCGTGCGGCATCACGAAACGCAGCGGCCACATGATGTGGGGCGCGCTGCGCAGCAGCAGCTCGCGTTCGATCAGCGCCTTGCGCACCAGGCCATAGGCATGGTATTCGAGGTAGCGCAGGCCGCCGTGGATCAACTTGCTCGATGCCGAGGAAGTGTGCGCGGCCAGGTCGTCCTTCTCGCACAGGATCACCGACAGTCCGCGCCCGGCCGCATCGCGCGCGATGCCGGCCCCGTTGATGCCGCCGCCGACCACCAGCAGGTCGCAATCGATCCGATTTTCCATGCCTGCGATTGTGACCGAAAACGCCGCCATCGTTCAAATTTTTCCGAAACCGCCGCGCGCTGCCGCAAACATTTTCGGTTTGTAGATTAAAATGCATCTCATTTGGCCCGAGCGGCCGTTTCGGCCTTCACACAGGACCCCATGCGCGCACTACCGATGCCGGCGCTTTCCGCCACTGTCACCATCCCGCTGTGGATGGCGATGGCGCTGCTCGGTGCGGCAGCCGCGGGCCTGCTGCTGGCCTTGGTGCTGGCAGCGCGCGCGCGCGCGCTGCGCAAACGGCTCGAACGGGGCGCCGGCCAACTAGCCGACGACGAGGCAAGCCGCAAGCGCCTCGACCTGCTGGAGGCCATGAGCCACGAGATCCGCACTCCGCTGGCGGGCGTGATCGGCATGTTCAAGTTCGCGCTGCGCGACCGGGCGGTGCAAGGCCGCACCCTCGACTACCTGCGCATCGGCCTGCACCACGGCGAGTCGCTGCTGGCGACCATGAACGACATCCTGCCGCTGGCCGAAGCTGCGGCCTCGCCCGAGCAGGCCGCGCCCAAACGGCGCGAGCGCCACCGCCACCAGCTGCGCGTGCTGTGCGCCGAGGACCTGCACACCAACCAGATCATCGTCGGCACTTTGCTCGAAAACATGGGCCACCAGGTGCGGATCGTGGAGAACGGCATCGAGGCGCTGCGCGCGCTGAGCGCGGCCGACTTCGACCTGGTGCTGATGGACGGCCGCATGCCGCTGATGGACGGCGAGCAGGCCACGCGCCTGATCCGCGGCGGCGGCACCGAGACCGACCGGGTGCGCAACGCCGCGATCCCGATCATCGCGCTGACCGCCAACGCCAGCGCGCCCGATTGCCAGCGCTACCTGGCGGCCGGCATGAACGGCTTCCTCAGCAAGCCGCTCGACGAGGGCGCGCTGCACGACCAGCTCGATACCACCATCGCCGAACTGCTGGCGCGCGGCCAGGCCCTGCGCGCGGCCACCGGCGACGCCGCGGCGCCGGTGGCGCACAAGGAACGCGAGCTGGCGCGCCAGTTCGGCATCACGCCGTTCGACGAGGCGCCGGCGCCTGCGGTGCAGATCGCGCCGCTGGCCGGCCTCTCGTCCAAGCATATGGAACGGATCACGCTGGCCTTCCTGGAGGAGGCGCCGCGCCGGCTGGCGATGGCGCGCAAGGCGCTCGACGACGGCGACGCGGCCGCCACCACGGCCGCCTTCCACGCGTTGAAAGGCAGCGCCGGCTACCTGAGCACGCCGGACCTGCACCAGCTCGCGCACCGGCTCGAAAGGCTGGCCGCGGCCGAATTGATGGACGAAGTCGCGCACCTGTTCCCGCAGGCGGAGCAAGCGGTGCGGCGCGCCATCGACAGCCTGCAGGCCGCCACCCGCTCGAACGCCGCCTAGTTCGGCTGGGGCTCGCGCTCCGGCGGCGGCGCCATCGCCGCGACCCGGCACAGCACCGGATTGGCCGGGTCGGCGCTCCATTCGCACCAGCCGCCGCCGTACACGCCGATGCGTTTCCAGTCCATCAGCCAGGCGTAGAAGAAGGCCAGCGAGGCGCGCCAGCCGGTGCCGCAATAGAACGCGGCCTGCTGGCCGGCGTGGATGCCGCAGGCCTGCCTAGCCGGCGCCCGGCGCGGCCGACACCGCGCGTCCCGCCACCAGCGCCGCCAGCCACGCGGGCGTGACCAGCTGGCGCCAGCGGACC
>DASRXO010000921.1:0-8111 GCA_035654095.1 Telluria sp. | reverse complement strand
GACCCCGGCAACGTCGGCTCGATCCTGCGCAGCGCGGCGGCGGCGGGCCTCAAGCAGGTCTATTGCAGCGCCGGCACCGCGTTCTGCTGGTCGCCCAAGGTGCTGCGGGCGGCGATGGGCGCCCATTTCGTGCTTGATATTTACGAGAACGTCGACCTCGCGCCGCTGGTGCGCGCGGCGCGCATCCCGGTGCTGGCCACCAGCGGTTACGCCACCGACCGCCTGTACGACGTCGACCTGCGCCGGCCGGTGGCCTGGCTGCTGGGCCACGAAGGGCAGGGCGTGGCCGACGACTTGCTGTCGCTGGCCAGCCACCAGGTCGTGATCCCGCATCTTGGCCAAGTCGAGTCGCTGAACGTGGCGGCCTGCGCGGCGGTGTGTTTTTTTGAGCAGCTACGCCAAAATCAGGCGTAGACGGACGGCCCGATCTGAGGTTAATCTCTGACCTGGAGCTTAGTGGAGTAAAGATGGATATCGCGCATTTGCACTTTTTGATCGCCGAATCGGACCCCGCGCAACGTCACGCGCTGGTCGACATGCTGGGCCAGCTGGGCGCCAGCCAGCTTACCGAAGTCCCCGACGGCCACACGGCGCTGCGCTGTTTCCAGGACTCGTTCACGCCGACCGTCAACATCGCGATCATCGATCTCGACCTGCCGGGCATGGACGGTCTCGAGTTGATCCGCACCCTCGCGCAGCAGCAGTGCCGCGCGCGCGTGATCATCGTCGGCAAGCAGTCGAGCAACCTGCTGTTCTCGGTCGAGACCATGGCCCAGGCCTACGGCATCGACCTGCTGGGCACCATCGCCAAGCCGATCTACCCGCAAAAGCTCGAAGCGCTGCTCGAAAACTACGTGCCGCCGGCGCCCGCCTCGTCGAAAAAGAAGGGACCGACCTTCACCTTTTCGGAAGTCGGCGTCGGCCTGCAGGCGCGCCAGTTCGAGCCATTTTTCCAGCCCAAGATCGAACTCGAGACGGGGCAGGTCAAGGGGCTCGAGACCTTTGCGCGCTGGCGTCATCCGGAGCACGGCGTGCTTGGGCCGGCCGCCTTCATCGACGCGCTCGAGCAGAACAACCGCATCGACTTCCTCGACTGGAGCATGATCGAAAAATCGGTCGAGGGCTGCCGCACCTTCCACGACAAGGGCATCCCGATCTCGATCTCGATCAACCTCGCGCCCGATACCCTTGCGCATCCGGCCTTCATGCAGCAGATCGCGGCCTGCGTCGGACGGCATCGGGTGCTGCCCGACTACATCACCTTCGAGATGCCCGAGTCTTCGGTGCTGACCAACGACCCGAGCTTCCTCGAACGGCTGGTGCGGCTGCGCATGATGGGGTACGGGCTGGCGATCGACGACTACGGCACCGGGCGCTCCAACCTGCAGCTGCTGGCGCGGATTCCGTTCACCGAGTTGAAGATCGACCGCAGCTTCGTCGACGGCGCCTCCAAGCGGCGGCCGCTGGGCACGGTGCTCAGTTCCTGCCTCGGCCTGGCGCGCAGCCTGGACCGCGCCTCGGTGGCGGTGGGCGTCGAGACCAAGCAGGACTGGGACTTCCTGCAAGGCCTGGGCTGTACCTACGCCCAGGGCTACCACATCGCCAAGCCGATGACGGCGGCGGCCTTCCCCGGCTGGCTCGAAGACTGGCGCCAGTTCTTCTAAGTCAAACCAGGGTCAGTGCCGACATTCGGACATTAAATAGGGTCAGAGTCGAATTAATTCGAGATGCATGAATTAATTCGACTCTGACCCTATTTGTTTTGTCCGATTGCCGGCACTGACCCCGGTTTGATATCCTAATACTCGCGGCGGTCGGGCTTGATTTCTTGCAGGATGGTGGTGGCGATTTCTTCGATCGACTTGGTGGTCGAGGACAGCCAGCGAATGCCTTCGCGCTTCATCATCAGCTCGGCCTCGTTGACCTCGTAGCGGCAGTTTTCGATCGACGCATACCTGCTGCCCGCGCGCCGCTCATGGCGGATCTCGGACAGCCGCTCCGGCGTGATGGAGAGCCCGAAAATCTTGGCGCGGAACGGCGGCAGCGACGACGGCAGCTTGCCGCGCTCGAAATCGTCCGGGATCAGCGGATAGTTGGCCGCCTTGATCCCGTACTGCATCGCCAGGTACAAGCTGGTCGGCGTCTTGCCCGAGCGCGATACCCCCACCAAAATCACATCCGCCGCCGCCAGGTTCTTGTGCGACTGGCCATCATCGTGCGCCAGCGAGAAATTGATCGCTTCGATCCGGTTCTTGTACTCCTCGCTGTCGACCACATTGTGCGAGCGGCCTATCGTGTGGGTCGATTTCACCCCGAATTCCTGCTCCAGCGGCGCCACGAAGGTCTGGATCAGGTCCATATGCATGCCGGTCGACTTGCGGATCACGGCCGACAGATCGGGCTTGACCAGCGTCGAGAACACGATCGGCCGCTGGCGGTCGGCGGCGAACGCTTCGTTGATCTTGCGCGCCGCGTCATAGGCCTTGTCGACCGTGTCGATGAAGGGCAGGCGGATCTGGCGGAAGCGCATCTCGAACTGGCTCAGCACGGCATGGCCGAAGGTCTCGGCCGTGATGCCGGTGCCGTCGGAGACGAAAAACACGGTGCGGGTCGCGGCCGGCAGGGGAGGACGGGCTTCAGGAGTCATAGTTTTACGGGTCAACTGGCAATGCTGTGATTGTTTCAAGGTTGTGCGCTGTAAATTCCCGGCGCAGGCTGTAAAATGCTGGGCAACGGATTGAATTGTGCTGCACTGCGCCAAGAATAACAAGAAAACGCTCAGCGAGCCTCGCGTAAAGATTTCTATCATCAGTAAGGGTGTTTACCATGACCAGCTTGTTCAACGCAGCATTGAAGGAACCCGACCGCGACGCGGTCTATGTGGCCTCGTTCGAGGAACTACGCATGACGGATGTCGAGTCCGTCGGCGGCAAGAACGCTTCCCTCGGCGAGATGATCAGCCAGCTCGCCAGCGCCGGCGTGCGCGTGCCCGGCGGTTTCGCCACCACCGCCCAGGCCTTCCGCGACTTCCTGAACCACGGCATCGACGGCGGCCCCGCGCTGGGCGACCGCATCGCGACCCGCCTCGAAGGCCTCGACATCGACGACGTGCGCGCGCTGGCCGCGGCCGGCGCCGAGATCCGCCAATGGATCGTCGAGACCCCGTTCCAGCCGCGCCTGGAAGCGGAAATCCGCACTTTCTACGCCCAGCTGGTGGCCGATTCGGACACCGCGATGTCGTTCGCCGTGCGTTCCTCGGCCACCGCCGAAGACCTGCCGGACGCCTCGTTCGCCGGCCAGCAGGAGACCTTCCTCAACGTGGTCGGCATCGACAACGTGCTCGAAGCGATGAAGCATGTGTTCGCCTCGCTGTACAACGACCGCGCGATCTCCTACCGCGTGCACAAGGGCTTCACCCACGCCGAAGTGGCGCTGTCGGCCGGCGTGCAGCGCATGGTGCGCTCGGACCTCGGCGCGGCCGGCGTGATGTTCACCATCGATACCGAGTCCGGCTTCAAGGACGTGGTGTTCGTCACCTCCAGCTACGGCCTGGGCGAGACGGTGGTGCAGGGCGCGGTCAATCCCGACGAATTCTATGTCCACAAGCCGATGCTCCAGCAGGGTAAATCGCCTGTCATCCGCCGCAATATCGGTTCCAAGCTGCTGAAGATGGAGTTCACCAGCGACACCAAGGCCGGCCGTTCGGTGAAGACCGTCGACGTACCGATCGAGATGCGCAACCGCTACTCGCTGGACGACGCCGAAGTGGTGGAGCTGGCCAAGTACGCGGTCATCATCGAGAACCACTACGGCCGTCCGATGGACATCGAGTGGGGCAAGGACGGGCGCGACGGCAAGCTGTACATCCTGCAGGCGCGTCCCGAGACCGTGAAGTCGCAGCAGAAACCCACCGATGCGCAGCAGCGCTTCAAACTGAAAGGCAGCGGCACCGTGCTCGCTTCCGGCCGCGCGATCGGCCAGAAGATCGGCGCCGGTCCGGTGCGCGTGATCAAGGACCCGTCCGAGATGGAACGCGTGCAGCCGGGCGACGTGCTGGTGGCCGACATGACCGATCCGAACTGGGAGCCGGTGATGAAGCGCGCCTCCGCCATCGTCACCAATCGCGGCGGACGCACCTGCCACGCCGCGATCATCGCGCGCGAGCTGGGCGTGCCTGCGGTGGTCGGCTGCGGCGACGCGACCGAGACCCTGAAGGACGGCACCTTCGTCACCGTGTCGTGCGCCGAGGGCGACGAGGGCCGCATCTACGACGGCCTGCTGGAAACCGAAGTGTCGGAAGTGGCGCGCGGCGAACTGCCGGACATCGGCGTGAAGATCACGCTCAACGTCGGCAATCCGCAGCTGGCCTTCGACTTCCAGTCGATTCCGAACGCCGGCGTGGGCCTGGCCCGCCTCGAGTTCATCATCAACAACAACATCGGCGTGCACCCGAAGGCCATCCTCGAGTACCCGAACATCGATGCGGACCTGAAGAAGGCAGTCGAATCGGTGGCCCGCGGCCACGCTTCGCCGCGCGCCTTCTACATCGACAAGCTGGCCGAGGGCATCGCCACCATCGCGGCGGCGTTCTGGCCCAAGCCGGTGATCGTGCGCCTGTCCGACTTCAAGTCGAACGAGTACAAGAAGCTGATCGGCGGTTCGCGCTACGAGCCGGACGAAGAGAACCCGATGCTGGGCTTCCGCGGCGCCGCGCGCTACCTGTCGCCGGACTTCGCCGAGTCGTTCGAGATGGAGTGCGCGGCCATGAAGCGGGTGCGTAACGACATGGGCCTGACCAACGTCGAGATCATGGTGCCCTTCGTGCGCACCCTGGGCCAGGCCGAGAAGGTCGTGAACCTGCTGGCCAAGAATGGCCTCAAGCGCGGCGAGAATGGCCTGAAACTGATCATGATGTGCGAAGTGCCGTCGAACGCGATCCTGGCCGAGGAGTTCCTCGAATACTTCGACGGCTTCTCGATCGGTTCCAACGACCTGACCCAGCTGACGCTGGGCCTGGACCGCGATTCCGGCATGGCGCTGCTGGCGGCCGACTTCGACGAGCGCGACCCGGCCGTGAAAGCGCTGCTGTCGCGTGCGATCAAGGCCTGCCGCGCGCAGAACAAGTACGTCGGCATCTGCGGCCAGGGGCCATCGGACCATCCCGACTTCGCCGCTTGGCTGGTGGAACAAGGGATCGAGTCGATGTCGCTGAATCCGGACTCGGTGATTGACACCTGGCAAAAACTGGCGGCGATGCAGGGGAAGACGAAGTAGTTGACTCTCCGCCAAAAAGCGCTAGACTACAGCCATCGGATTGTTTGACAAGAAAACCATCAACACTCACTCCATCGTAGTCGGAACCCTCGTTGCCCTGGCCGGGCACCGGGGGTTTTTATTTTTGTTTTTTGAATTTCTCGGGAGGACAGTATGGCTGACTGGATGAGCTGGTTCGCGGCCGCCGGCATGGTGGTGATCCTCGAACTGTTTACCGGCACCTTCTACCTGCTGATGATCGCCATCGGCCTGGCTTTCGGCGGCGCCGCCGCATGGCTGGGCATGGCGGCGCCGGTGCAGACCATCGTCGCGGCGGTGGTCGGGGTGCTGGCGACCGGGCTGCTGCACCGCTCGCGCTTCGGGCGCAAGGCGCAGGGCGGCGCGGCGGCGCGCGATCCGAACGTGAACATCGACATCGGCCAGCGCATCACGGTCGATGCCTGGTTCGGCGGCAAGGCGCGCGTGATGTACCGCGGCGCGCCGTGGGACGTGGAGCTGGGTCCCGGCGCGGTGGCCGAAGCGGGCAGTTTTACGATTGTGGAAGTGCAGGGCAGCCGGCTAATCGTGGCCAACAACTAACGTCGTTCCCGCGCAGGCGGGAACCCATAGCGCGTGTGAGTCCCCGACAGAGCATGCGCGCTATGGGGGGAACCCATGCGGGGCATGGGGGGAACCCATGCGGGGCATGGGTTCCCGCCTTCGCGGGAAGTCGTTTTCCCCAATGGGGAGAACGACGGCGGATATTCACCAACCAAGGACGGACATGGAATTTAATTTCGGTAGTGTGGCGCTGGTGCTGTTCATCGTGGCGCTGGTGTTTGTGTTCAAGACCATCAACGTGGTGCCGCAGCAGCACGCGTGGGTGGTCGAGCGGCTCGGCAAATACCATGCGACCTTGGCGCCGGGCCTGAACATCGTGGTGCCCTTCATCGACCGCATCGCCTACAAGCATATCCTCAAGGAGATCCCGCTCGACGTGCCGCCGCAGGTCTGCATCACGCGCGACAACACCCAGCTGCAGGTGGACGGCATCCTGTACTTCCAGATCACCGATGCGATGCGCGCGTCCTACGGCACGTCGAACTACATCGCCGCGATCACCCAGCTGGCCCAGACCACGCTGCGTTCGGTGATCGGCAAGATGGAGCTCGACAAAACCTTCGAGGAGCGCGACCACATCAACACCACCATCGTCAACGCGATCGACGAATCGGCCGCCAACTGGGGCGTCAAGGTGCTGCGCTACGAGATCAAGGACCTGACCCCGCCCAAGGAAATCCTGCACGCGATGCAGGCCCAGATCACCGCCGAGCGCGAGAAGCGCGCGCTGATCGCCGCCTCCGAAGGCCGCAAGCAGGAGCAGATCAACATCGCGGACGGCGAGCGCGCCGCGGCGATCGCCCGCTCGGAGGGCGAGAAGCAGGCATCGATCAACCGCGCGCAGGGCCAGGCCGCCGCCATCGTGGCGCTGGCCGATGCGAGCGCCACCGCGCTGCGCCAGATCGGCGGCGCGATCAACGAGCCGGGCGGGCATGACGCGGTCAACCTGCGGGTCGCCGAAAAGTATGTGGACGCCTTCGCCAACCTCGCCAAGACCAACAACTCGATCATCGTGCCGTCCAACCTGGGCGAGATGAGCGGCCTGATTGCGAGCGCGATGCAGATCGTGAAAGCGCAAAAATGACGCGGGTGGTCATCGTCACCGGCGGCTCGGACGGCATCGGCGCGGAGATCGCGCGCCAGTTGGCGGCCGGGCAGGGCGCCGATCTGGCGCTGGTGCTGGCCGCGCGCAACCGGGCCATGCTCGAGGCGGTGGCCGGCCAGTGCACTGCGCTCGGCGCGCAGACGCTGGTGGTGCCGACCGACGTGTCGGTGCAGGCCAAGTGCATCGAGCTGGTGGACGCCGCCGTGGCGCGCTTCGGGCGCATCGACGCGCTGATCAACAATGCGGGCAAGTCGGCTCATGCGCTGTTCGAGGACGTGACGGACCTCGGCTGGTACGAGGACCTCATGCGCATCAACCTGTGGGGCAGCGTGTGGTGCACCCACGCGGCGCTGCCGCATCTGAAGGCATCGAAGGGAAATATCGTGGCGGTGTCCTCGCTGGCCGGGCTGGTGGGCGTGCCGGGGCGGACCGCTTACGGCGCCAGCAAATTCGCGATGACCGGCTTCTTCGAGGCGCTGCGGGCCGAACTGAAAGGCGCGGGCGTGAGCGTGACCACCGCCTATCCGGGCGTGGTCGCGACCCGCATCCGGCACCACGGCTATGACGCGGCGGGCGGCCAGGCCGGCAGCAGCAGCTTGAAGGAAGACGCGGCGATGAGCGTCGAGGAATGTGCGCGCCTGATCATCGCCGGGATGGATGGGCGCAGGCGCGAGGTGGTGATGACGGCCAAGGGCAAGGCCGGCCGCTTCCTCAGGCTGCTGGCGCCTGCGATGGTCGAGACCATGGCGCTGGCGGCGCTCAAGGACGACGTCAAACCCCACTAACGTGTCGTTCCCGCGCAGGCGGGAACCCATGCACAGCATGAGTTCCCCCCATAGCGCGTCGGCACGCCAGCGCGCTATGGATTCCCGCCTGCGCGGGAACGACGGGTTAAGGCTGGCTAAAGAATCCCGGCGTATAAATCAGTCATTCCAACAACGCGGGGTGGCGACATGAAAAACTGGCTGCGGGCTAACAAGGGCTTCCTGGCGTTCCTGTTCCTGTTCGGGATCTTCCGCACCGCGGTGGCCGACTGGAACCCGATCCCGTCCGCCTCGATGCGCCCCAATCTGCTCGAAGGCGACGTGGTGCTGGTCAACCGCCTGGCCTTCGACCTCAAGCTGCCGCTGAC
>DASRXO010000920.1:0-4624 GCA_035654095.1 Telluria sp. | reverse complement strand
CATGGGCGTGCCGAACGACGACATCGCGCACTGGACCGCGGCGATCGGTGCGGCCTGGATCTTCAAGCCCTTGTGGAGTCCCTTCCTCGAACTGGCCAGCAGCAAGAAGATCATCGTGGTCAGCTTCCAGCTGATCGGCGGCACCTGCCTCGGCCTGGTTGCGCTGTCGCTGCAGCTGCCGATCTGGTTCGCCGCCAGCATCGCGATGCTGGCGCTGGTGGCGATCGCCTCGGCCACCCACGACATCGCCTGCGACGGCCTGTACATCGCCAGCCTGTCGGAAAAACAGCAGGCCGAATACGCCGGCTGGACCGGCACCTTCTTCAATGCCGGCCGCTTCATCTCGCTCGGCGGGCTGGTGATCCTGGCCGGCTACTTCGAAAAGAGCCTCGGCGTGGTGCCGGCATGGACCATCATCTTCTGCATCCTGGCCGCGACCATGGTGACGCTGGGCCTGTACCACAGCTGGGCGCTGCCGCTGGCGAAGAACGCGGTCACCACCGACGCGACGGCGGCCGGCATCGCGCGCACCCTGCTCGACGTCATCGTCGACTACTTCCGCAAGCCCGGCATCTGGGTCTCGATCGTGTTCATCATCCTGTTCCGCGCCGGCGAGGCGCAGGTGCAGACTATCGGCCCGCTGTTCCTGCGCGAGGCGCGCCACCTCGGCGGGCTCGGCCTGTCGACCGCCGAAGTGGGCACCGTGTACGGCACCACCGGCACCATCGCCTTCATCATCGGCAGCATCGCCGGCGGCTACTTCACCTCGTGGCTGAGCCTCAGGCGCGCGATCCTGTTCCTGATCCTGGCGGTCAACCTGCCCAACCTGGTGTTCTACTTCCTGTCCACCGCCCTGCCGACCAACCTGACCGTGATCGGCGCGGCGCTCAGCGTCGAGATGTTCGGCTACGGCTTCGGCTTCGTCGGCCTGATCCTGTACATGATGCAGGTGGTCGCGCCGGGCAAATACCAGACCGCGCACTACGCGTTTTCAACCGGGATCATGCAGCTCGGCTTCGTGCTGTTCAAGTACATCAGCGGCGACATCCAGCTGGCGCTCGGCTACCAGCATTTTTTCGTGTGGGTGCTGGTCAGCGCGGTGCCGGTGACGGTGCTGTCGCAATTCATTCCGATGAGCGCGCGCCAGCGGAACGTGGCGCCGGCCGGCCAGGCGGCGACGGCTAGCTGATGGCGGCGCGCGCGAGCACGCCGCGCTTGTGCTCGGGGATGTGGGCGGCCGGGTCGCCGCCGTCGAACAGATAATGCTGGAACAGCGCGCCCCAGGCCCGCCGCTGCTCGGCCGGCAGGTCCTTCATCGTGCGCAGGCAGTCGAGCAGGCAGTCGAAGGGCATGCGCCCGTCGAGCGCGGGCACGCTGCCCCACCAGTAGTTGACCAGCACGTTGAGCGGGTCGAGCGACTCGACGTGGTGCCACCACAGCGTGGGGATGTAGATCGCGTCGCCGGGCCCCAGTTCGGCCACCTGCGCCGCCGCCAGCGCGGCGTGGAACTTGGGGAAGCGCGCGAAATCGGGCTCCTTGAACGAGACCATGCTGATCGGCGTCGGCGTGGGCGCGTAATCGAGCGGGCCGATATACAGGTTGCCGACCTGCTCGGGCGGGAACAGGGTAAAGCGGCGGCGGCCCGCGGCGACCACGGCGAGGTTGCTGGACTGGTCGAAGTGGGCGGGCGTGATGACGCGGTTGCCGATCCAGATGCGCGGCTGCACCGCGGGGTCGAGCAGCGACATCGGATTCGCTTCGGCGAAACCGGGCAAGCAGCTGGCGATCAGCGCGCTTTGCACCGCCACCGCCGGCGCGCTGGCGAAGTTGGCATAGCGCGCCAGCTGGCCGATGACGGCCGACACCGGCAGCTGGTTGCGCAGGTAGTTGAAGCCGTCCATGCCGGGCGCGTAGAAAATGCGGCCGTCGGCCTCGGGCGGCGTCATGATGGCGTCGACCTTGGCGCCGTTGTCGAAGCCGGCGATGTAGCCGGCCGCCGCGCCGGCCGATTGCAGCGCCTGGCGCACCGCCGGCCAGTCGCGCGCGACGCCGCGCAGCACCGCGGGACGGTAGTGCGCAAGGATCTGGTTGCGGAAAACGGCGGCATCGACGTCGTGCCATTCCGGGATGGGCTGCAAGGCGGGGAGCGGTCGGTTCATGCGAGCGATTATCACATTTTTTGAGGCGGGAGCGGCAAGCGGATGGCCCTGGTCAGACTGAAAAACATCACCAAGCACTACGCGGACAAGCAGGCCGTGATCCATGGCGTCGATCTCGACATCGCCGACGGCGAACTGGTGGTCCTGGTCGGCCCCTCCGGCTGCGGCAAGTCGACGCTGCTGCGCATGATCGCCGGCTTGGAGGACATCAGCGGCGGCGAGCTGCACATCGGCACGCGCCTGGCCAACGACGTGCCGCCGGCCCAACGCGGGCTGGCGATGGTGTTCCAGTCGTACGCGCTGTATCCCCATATGTCGGTGTTCGAGAACATGGCCTTCGCCTTGCGCCTGGCCGGCCAGAAGCCGGCCGCGGTGGAGTCGGCGGTGGCGCGCGCCGCCGCCATCCTGCAGATCGGCCACCTGCTGCAGCGTAAGCCGAAAGAGCTGTCGGGCGGCCAGCGCCAGCGGGTGGCGATCGGCCGCGCGATCGTGCGCAAGCCCGAGGTGTTCCTGTTCGACGAGCCGCTGTCGAACCTCGACGCCAGCTTGCGCGTGCAGATGCGGGTCGAGATCAGCCGCCTGCACCGCGAGTTGAAGACCACCATGATCTACGTGACCCACGACCAGGTCGAGGCGATGACGCTGGGCCAGCGCATCGTGGTCATCAACGCCGGCCGCGTCGAGCAGGTCGGCACGCCGCATGCGCTGTACAAGCAGCCCGGCAACCTGTTCGTGGCCGGCTTTCTCGGCGCACCGAAGATGAACTTCATGGAGGGCGAGGTGGCGGCCGTCGGCCCGCAGACGGTCGCGGTGCGGCTGGCCGGCGGCGCGCTGGTGGAGGCGGCGGCCGACGGCGCCAAGGCGCGCGCGGGCGACAAGGTCACGCTCGGCGTGCGCGCCGAACACCTGTCGCTGCAGGCCGGCGCAGGCGCGAACCTGGTGGCGGCCGAGGTCGGCCACATCGAATACCTGGGCGACCAGACCATCGTTTACGCGCTGCCGAGCGGCGGCGGGCCGATGATCGCGCTGCGCCTGGCGCAGGACAGCGCGGCGCCGGCCGCCGGCAGCCGCATCGGCCTGCACGTGCCGGCCCAGCACTGCCATGTGTTCGACGCGGCAGGACTGGCTTTCCAGCGCACAATTGCGAGACCGCTTTAGCTGTTTATGGGACAATATGCGCTTCGTCCGGAAGACGTTGTCGAAATTACATCTCCACTCTCCGACGGGTCGCCGCGTGCACGAGAAGTTGTCGCCCGTCATTTTGTCTTTGATTGAAGGATTTTCCATGTCCCAATTCCGTCTTGCTCGTATCAGCCTGATGCTGGCCGCCCTCGGCCTGTCCGCCGCCCCTGCCCTGATGACGAGCGCGCACGCGCAAGCGAAACCGGCCGCGCCGGCCGCCGACGCGCCCAAGCCCGACACCGTCCGTCCGGAACTGTTCAAGCTGCTCGACCCGGCGACGGTCAAGCAACAGATGGCCGACAAAAAATACGCCGAAGTGCAGGACAACATCACCAAGGCCGAAGCCTTCCCCGACCGCACCCCCTACGAAACCTACGTCATCGACCGCATGAAACTGGCGCTGGGCTCGGCCACCGGCAACGACCCGATGGCGATGGCCGCGCTCGAGTCGGTGATCGCCTCCGGCCGCCTGCAAGCGGCAGACCAGGCCAACTTCATCCAGGCGCTGGCCAACTACTACTACAACGCCAAGAACTACCCGAAGGCGATCGAGTGGCTGAAGCGCTACCAGAAAGAGAGCGCAACCCCGCTCAAGGCACGCTCGTCGCTGATCCGCGCCTACTACCTGAGCGGCGACTACGCCAACGCCAAGACCGAACTGCTGCCGGTGATCGCCGAAGCCGACAAGGCCGGCCAGGCGCCGAGCCAGGAAGACCTGCGCCTGCTGGCCAGTGCGGCCGCCAAGCAGAAGGACACGCCGACCTACGTGATGGCGATGGAAAAGCTGGTCGCCTACTACCCGACCGACGATTTCTGGACCGACCTGCTGAACCGCATGCAGTCGAAGCCGACCTTCAACGGCCGTGCGCTGGGCCTCGAGGCGCTGCGCCTCGAAAACAAGGCGATCAAGACGATGGCGCCGGAAGAGTACACCGAGATGGCCGAGCTGTCGCTGGCCGCCGGCTTCCCGACCGAAGCGAAGAAAGTGCTGGACGAGGGCTTCGCGCAAGGCGTGCTGGGCACCGGCAGCAACGCCGCCAAGCAGAAGCAGCTGCGCGACAAGGCCGGCAAGGGCGCGGCCGACGACGCCAAGAACATCGCCAGCGGCGAAGCCAGCGCCGCCAAGTCGAAAGACGGCAACGGCCAGGTCAACCTGGGCTGGGCTTACGTCACGATGGGCCAGTTCGACAAGGGCATCAGCCTGATCGAACAGGGTGTCGCCAAGGGCGGCATGAAGCGTCCCGAGGACGCCAAGCTGCGCCTCGGCATGGCCTATGCGCTGG
>DASRXO010000919.1:0-2694 GCA_035654095.1 Telluria sp. | reverse complement strand
GAACTGCGCCTCGATGATGAGGAACTTGGCGAGCGCGCCCTGCTTCAGCTGCGCCAGTTGCTCGGCCGAGAAACCGGCCGCGCCGCCATTCGCGTCGCCGTCTTCTTCCTCGTGCTCGTCCTCGTCCTCGTCGTCCTCGTCGGACGCGTGGCTGTGCGCGGCCGGCGCGGCGGGCGTCGCGCTTTCGTTCAGGTCGACGAAGCCGTCGACCACTTCATCGACCTTGATCTCGTCGCGCTCGATCTTGTGCGCGAGGGCGATGATTTCGGCGATCGTGGTCGGGCAGGCCGAGATCGCTTGCACCATGTCTTTCAGGCCGCCCTCGATGCGCTTGGCGATTTCGATCTCGCCTTCGCGCGTCAGCAGCGCGACCGCGCCCATTTCGCGCATGTACATGCGGACCGGGTCGGTGGTGCGGCCGAAGTCGGAATCGACGGTCGACAGCGCGGTGGCGGCGGCCGCCTCGACCTCGTCATCGCTGGTGGCGGCCGGGACGTTATCGGTCAGCAGCATCATCTCGGCGTCGGGCGCGCGCTCGTAGACCGCGATCCCCATGTCGTTGAAGGTCGCGATGATGCCTTCGATCGCTTCCGGATCGATGATGTTTTCGGGCAGCTGGTCGTTGATCTCGGCATAGGTCAGGAAGCCGCGCTCCTTGCCCATGTTGATCAGGTTCTTGATCTGGTTGCGGCGGCGCTCGAGGTCTGCTTCCGAGGTTTGCGGATCGGCCGCCAGCACGCTCGACAGGCCGGCCTTGGCCTTGCGCTCCTTCGCCTTCGAGACCGCCTTGAGTTCGGCGCGCTCGACCGCGTTGAGCGCCGCGACCTCATCGTTTTCGGGCGTGAATTCGCTCGGCTTGCGGCCGCGCCGGCCCGGCACCTTGACCGACGGCAGCAGGTAGCCGGAGGTGTCGATCGCGGCCAGCGCGGCGGCGTCGGTGGTCTGGCTGACGGCCTGGCCGGCGGTCTGGATCACCACCGGCTCGACCTCCGCCGCCTTGCGCGCGCGCGGCTTGGCCGCTTTCGGCGCGGCCATCTCGCGCTCGGCCTCGGCCGCCTCGACCGCCTTGGCCACGGCCAGGCGCGAACCCTTCTTCACCACCGCGACCTTGGCCGCGTCGTCCGTTTCGAGGAAGTAGGAGGTCGCGGTTTTCGGCACCACCAGCGGAGCGGCGCCTTTGCGCGGCGCTTTCTTGGTGGTCAGGGTCAGGGTCTTGGCGGGGTTCTTCATCAATGCTCTCCAGTCGAGGCGGGTGCGGCGCCTGCGAAGTCAATAATCCACCTGGACTCGCAAGCGGCTCCGGTGGAAGGGTGTCAGGATGGCCCCTAATTAAGGGCGGTATGGCCGGATGTCAAGCACGACAGAACGCGGGATGAGCCAATGAGGCTGGCGGAAATGCTATGTGCTGTGATCAAAATGGCGTGGTACATGGCAGAACGAAAAAAAGCCCGTCAACGAAGACGGGCTTGAATCTATTTTTCAGAGAACAATAGAGGAAACATTGCAATTATGCCTCAAAGCAAATCCGGATGATAATTGTTATATCCCATATCGGATATAAGCCATCCGCATACTTGCCGAGACGATCACACCGCTCCCCTGTCCCTGCGACATCTGCGCGGCATCAAGCCGCGCGCAGGGCAAGGGGTAGATGATACACGGTTTCAATAAACCCCGCACTTCCGAATGTGCCCATGCTATCCTTCCGGTTCCAGCTCTTACAATGAAGTCAATGAATACACCTAGCCTTGTCGCCGAGTCCGCCGACGCCTCCGCCACGCCGCCCACGGCGCCGGCGCCAGCCCAGTCCGCGCGGTCCTTGCTCAAGCAGTTCCAGCACGATTTCCCGGCCTTTCGCAACTGCCTGCCGCTGGCCATCGGCATCGACAAGCAGATTTTGGCGCGCCTGCCGCAGCTCGACCGCAAGACCATGCGCGCGGCGCTCGGCATCCACACCGGCTCGCTGCGCTACCTGCGGGCGATGGAAAAAGCCACCGTGCGCTACGACCTCGACGGCGCCCCGGGCGCCGAGGTGACCGACACCCACCGCGCGCACGCCAAGGAAGTGCTGCAGCAGCGCTTCAAGAAGGAAGCCGAGCGCAAGAAGGCCGAGCGCGACGCCGCGCAAGCCGAGGACGCCAACCGCCTGCGCCAGGAAAAGCTGCAACAGCTGGCCTCCAAGTTCTCGCGCAACGGCTAAGCGAGTGTCGATCACGCCGCCCGACGATCCGGACGACTCGTTGCCGCCCTACGACGGCCTCAAGCTGGTCGACGTCTACATGGTCAAGTCCGACAAGGACGCCGACGATGCGCTCGAGGCCTTGTCGGCGATGGACGTGCTGGGTTTCGACACCGAATCCAAGCCGACGTTTTTGAAAGGCGAAGTCTCGACCGGTCCGCACCTGGTGCAGCTGGCGACGGACGACGCGGCCTATCTGTTCCAGATCGGCGCGGCGCCGGCGGTGGAGGTGTTGAAGGCGGTGCTGGAGTCGCCCACCATCCTGAAGGTGGGGTTCGGGCTGTCGGACGACGTCAAGCGGCTGCGCATCAAGCTCGGGATCGACGCCCAGAACGTGCTCGACCTGGCGACGGCGCTGCGCAAGAACGAGCGCAACACCTTGGGTGCGAAGACCGCGGTGGCGCGTTTCTTCGGGCAGAAGCTGCAGAAATCGAAGAAGATCACGACCACCAACT
>DASRXO010000918.1:0-3640 GCA_035654095.1 Telluria sp. | reverse complement strand
CAACCTGTTCATCCGCGATCCGAACACCAAGAACCTGATCTACATCGACGACCGCCTGACCAACCTGGGCGGCCTGCGCACCGACGGCATCGATCTGACCACCACCTACACCTTGCCGAGAACGTCGTGGGGCCTGTTCGGCGTGCAACTCGACGGCACCTACGTGCACACCTTCGAGACCCAGGTGGTGAAGGGCGGCGACTGGATTTCCAGCATCAACGCTTTCGGTCCGATCGATACCAACGTGATGAACTTCCGCTGGAAATACGGCGCCTCGGTGAAATGGATAAGCGCCAACAACAATTGGACCTCGACGCTGAACCAGCAGTACAAGCAGAGCTTCCAGGACTTGAACAACTCCTCGGTGTTTTACCACCGCATCGATCCCTACACGGTCTACAACTGGTCGATGGCGTATAGCGGCTACAAGCAGTGGGACCTGCTGGTGGGCGTAAACAACCTGTTCAATCGCGATCCGCCGGCGGCCAACTATCGCGGCGAAGGCTATGCCAGCGGCGAAGCGAGCCCGCTCGGACGCACCTACCGCGTGCGCGCAACGCTTAACTTCTAAGCGTCCTGGCGTCGGCCTGCGCGTTGCAGGCCGACCCGCCGCATCCCCCTGCCTGCCGCGCGCACGCAGGGCTTCGTTTCATTCAAGTGGAGGAACCCCATGATAGTTTCATCGCTGCGCACAATCTTGCTGGCGGCAGGCATGAGCGCGTTCTTGTTCAGCCCGGCGCACGCTGCGACGCCGTCCCAGTTTTTCACCTACGATCCGGCCAACCTGGCGCTGGCCAAACAAAAAGTGGCCGCCAAGGATCCGCTCTACCTGCCATCCTATGAGAATCTGCTCAAGGAGGCAGATGCGGCGCTGACGCATCAACGCTACAGCGTGGTCGACAAGACCCTGGCGCCCGCCAGCGGCAACAAGCACGACTTCTTCAGCTTCGGCCCGTATTGGTGGCCCGACCCCAAGAAGAAAGACGGCCTGCCCTATATCCGCAGGGATGGCCAGCACAACCCCGCCTCCTCGACCAACGGTACGGACAGCACGCGGCTGGGAAAATTTTCGCGCGACGTGACGGTGTTGGCGCTGGCCTGGTATTTCACCGGCGAGCAGAAATATGCGGACAAGACGGCCGAGCTGGCGCGCGCCTGGTTCCTCGCGCCGCCGACCCGCATGAATCCGAATCTGGACTATGGACAGGCGATTCCCGGCCGGGTGGACGGGCGCGGCATCGGCATCATCAGCAGCCGGGCCTTGATCAACGTGATGGACAGCCTGGCGCTGATTCAACCCACGAATGCCTTGACGGATGCGGAAAACCAGGCGCTGCGTGCCTGGTATCGCGACTACCTGACCTGGATGCTCACCAGCCGCAACGGCTTCGAGGAGAGCAACGCGCACAACAACCACGGCACCTTCTACTCGGCGCAGGTGGTGGCGTATGCGCTGTACACCAATCAGCTGGACATCGCCAAGCGCGAGTTGCAAATTACGGAGATCCGCCGCATCGCCGGCCAAATCGATCGCGAGGGCAAGCTGGTCGCCGAGCTGGAGCGTACGCGTCCATCCGGCTACACCAATTTCGCGCTGGAAGCCTTCGGCTACCTGGGCCGCTACGGTGAACTGGCCGGCGAGCAGGTCTGGGAACACGGCGTGGACGCGCACAACATCAAGCAGGGCTACCGTTTCATGGCGCGCTACGTGAACGGCGAACCGTGGACTTATCCGGAAATCAGTCCGAAGGAAGGTTCGCCGGACGGCATCAACCTGCGCAGCATGCAGAACATGCTGACGGCGGCGCGCGCCTACGGCGACGAGCCGGTCTTTACCGAAAAGGCGCGCTGGCTGCTGCAGCACTACCCCGGACAAATGAGCGCCTTGATCCTGCCATTGAAGTAAGCCGACCGGGGCTCCGGCCCCATCGGAATTTCCGCTCGTAAGGAATAACAATAGGAGACAATATGATGAAGCCCTTCAATAATCCGACCTTGCCACGTCCCTTCACGCTGCTGGGCGGGCTGGTGCTGGCCGGTGCGGCAAGCATGCTGGCCTTGCCGGCGCAAGCGCAATCCAGGCTGACCATTCCCTCAGCCAATGTGACCGCCAGCAGCAGCGACGCCAATGTGCCCGGCAATGCCAACGACGGTTCCTTGTCCACCCGCTGGTCGGCCGACGCGACCACTGCCCCCCAATGGTTGCAGTACCAGCTGGGCGGCTGCTACAAGATCTCCTCCGCCCAACTCGCCTGGTACAACGGCGATACCCGCAAATACAATTTCACGCTGCAAGTGTCGAATGACGGGAGCGGCTGGACCGACGCGTCCGCAGGAAGCAACAGCGGAACCAGTGCCGGACTCGAGTCGTACACCTTGGGAGACCGCTCGGCAAAATACTTGAGATTGCAAAGTACCGGCAGCGATGTGAATAAACTGGTTGGTTTGTCCGAGATGCAGGTCTGGACCAATGGCGCCGGGACCTGCAACAGTAGCGCCCTGGACCCGAGCAAGCCGCCTGGCGTGAATTTCGATCTCTCCGGCTTTAAACTGCAGACCTTCGACAGCGCGCTGAACGTCAAAGAAGTGAAGGTGATCGGCAGCTACTCGGACCAGTATTTTTATACCGACCCGGTCACTGGCGCGATGACGTTTTATGTGCCATCCGGCGCAGGAGCGACCGTCAATTCGGATTTTCCACGATCCGAGCTACGGGGCATCTCCACCTGGCGCATCGGCGTAACGCGCACACTGGCAGTCTCTGCGATGGTGCTGCAACAACCGGCGACCCGCAGCATCATCATCGGTCAGATCCACGGCGAACAGACGGGCGGTTCGGAACTGTTGAAGCTGCGCTGGACGAAGGGCGACATCCTGATGGGCGTGAAGCCTTCGTATGGCGACATCGAGCAAAAAATCCTGATCAAGAGCGGCGTTGCGCTCGGCGAGAATATTGACTACGTCATCAAGATGGTCGGCTCGGTGGTGACGGTGACCGTGAACGGCGTTTCCAAATCGTTCACCTACAACACCGCGTCGTGGAGCGCGATCGATCTCTACTTCAAGCTGGGCGCCTATTCCCAGGACTCCTCGGCGGACGGCACACACGCCAAGGTGGCGGTGACGGCGGTCAAATAATACGATGTGCAAGACCGTCTTGCGCCAGGAGCGCCAGCGCGGCGTGGCAGCCATGCTGGCACTGCTGCTGACCGCGCTGGCAGTCGTGCTGGTAGCAGACCTGTTCTGGGCCCAGCAGATCCAGTTGCGTAGCATGCAGAACCAGCAATACCGCCTGCGGGCCAGGCTGGCACAACGCGCAGCGCTCGATACACTGATTGCCGCACTGCAGAGCCCGGCCGCATCCACGCAGCCGATCGCGCTGGGCGGTGCGTGGTCCGAGTTACCGGACAGCGAGGGAACGCCGTCCGAAGCCGTGGTGTCGCAGCACATCGTCGATGCGCAGTCGAGCTTCAACCTGAGCAACCTGGCGCTCGCCGCCGTTGTCAACCCCTTCGAGATTGCTGCATTCGGCCGGATGCTGACGGCATTGCAGCTCGATCCGAAGTTGGCCCAGCAAGCCGCGGAAGCGATCGCGCGGACGCAGACCGCGGCGGGCGCCGGTCCGGCCGCGGCAAGCCAG
>DASRXO010000917.1:0-2771 GCA_035654095.1 Telluria sp. | reverse complement strand
GAGGGCCGCAAGGGTCGTCATCATGATGGGGCGGAACCGGACGATGCAGCCCTCGTAGATTGCCTCCCCCGCGCTCTTGCCTTCCTTGCGCTGCGCCTCCAGCGCGAAGTCGATCATCATGATCGCGTTCTTCTTGACGATCCCGATCAGCATCAGGATGCCGATGATCGCGATCATGGTCAGGTCGAGGCCGAACAGGCGCAAGGTCAGCAGCGCGCCGACCGCGGCCGAGGGCAGGCCGGCCAGGATGGTCAACGGGTGGATATAACTCTCGTACAACACGCCGAGCAGCACGTAGATCACGCCCAGCGCGGCGACGATCAGGATCACCTGGCTGCCTTGCGAATCCTGGAACACCGCGGCGTCGCCGCCGTACTTGG
Organism: Telluria sp.; assembly: GCA_035654095.1. Classification (GTDB taxonomy): domain Bacteria; phylum Pseudomonadota; class Gammaproteobacteria; order Burkholderiales; family Burkholderiaceae_D; genus Telluria_A. The sequence goes on along the minus strand of DASRXO010000917.1, from coordinate 2,391 downwards.
TGATCACCGACGACGGCAGCTTCATGTCGAGGCCCATCTGGTCGATCTTGGCGGTGGCCACGCCCAGCGGCACGTCGGGCGCGAGGTTGAACGACAGGGTCACCGCCTGCAACTGGCCCTGGTGGTTGATCGCGGTCGGGCCGACGGTACGCTCGACCGTCGCGAAGCTCGCCAGCTTGACCAGCTGGCCGGTCTTGCTGCGCACCGACACGCGCGACAAGGCATCGTCGAACTGGCGGTCGGCTTCGGCCGCTTCCATGATCACCTCGTAGCTGGCGGCCGCCGAATAAATGGTCGACACCTGGCGCTCGCCGAACGCGCCGTACAGCGCGGTGCGCACGTCGCCGATCTCGACGCCGAGGGTGTTGGCCTTGTCGCGGTCCAGGCGCAGCGTGGCCTGCAGGCCGCGGATCTGCGAATCGCTGGTCACGTCGCGGAACACCGGATCGTCGCGCAGCCGGTCCATATACTTGCTGGCCCAGTCGTTGAGCGCGTCCGCGCTCACGCTTTGCAGGGTGTACTGGTAGCGGCTCTTGCTCTGCCGGCCACCCAGCTGCAGGTTCTGGATCGGGCGGAAGTAGACCTGGATGCCGGCCACCGCACGCGTCCCCTTGCGCAGCGCATCGAGCACCTGCGGCATCTTGGCGCGCTGGCTGCGCGGCTTGAGCACCAGGAACATGCGGCCGGTGTTGCCGCCGCCGGTGAACGAGGTCACGTCCTGCACCGCAGGGTCAAGCCGGATGATCTCGGCGACCCGGTCCTGCAGCGCGCGCAGCGCCGACGACGAGGTGTCTTCCGACGCCTCGGTGGTGACCTGGATCTGGCCCAGGTCTTCTTCCGGGAAGAAGCCTTTCGGGATCGTGATGTAGAGCGCCACGGTCAGCGCGAAAGTGCCCAGCGCGATCAACAGCACCAGGTTGCGGTGCGCCAGCGCGACGTCGAGGGTGCGGATATAGGCTTGCCGCACATGCTCGAAGGCGGCCTCGAAATGGCGCGCGATGAAGCTCTTCTCGCCTTCCTCGTGGGTGTGGGCCGGCAGCAGGCGGCTGGCCAGCATCGGCACCAGGGTCAGCGAGACGATCGCCGAGACCAGGATCGACAGCGAGACCACCACCGCGAATTCGTGGAACAGCAGGCCGATCACGCCCGGCATGAAAAAGATCGGGATGAACACCGCCACCAGCGAGATCGAAATCGAGACGATGGTGAAGCCCATCTCGCGTGCGCCGACCAGCGCCGCCTTGATCGGCTTCATGCCCGCCTCGATGTGGCGCACGATGTTTTCGAGCACCACGATGGCGTCGTCGACCACCAGCCCGACCGCCAGCGTGATGCCGAGCAGCGAGACGTTATCGAGGCTGTAGCCGAAGGCGTACAGCAGCGACAGCGCGCCCAGCAGCGAGATCGGCATCGTCACCGCCGGGATGAAGGTGGCGGCCGCGCGGTGCAGGAACAGGAAGATCACCAGCACCACCAGGCCGACGGTCAGCGCCAGCGTCAGGTTGACGTCGTGGATCGCTTCGCGGATCGACACCGAGCGGTCGTTGACCAGGTTGATCTTGATCGAGGCCGGCAGCTGGGACTGGAAGCGCGGCAGCAGCTGGCGCACCGCGTCGACCACCTGCACCGTGTTGGCGTTCGGCTGGCGCTGCACCAGCAGCACGATCGAGCGCTCGCCGTTGTAGCTGCCGGCGGTCTTGATCGACTGGTAGCTGTCCTCGACCGTCGCGACATCCTTCAGGCGCACCGGCTGGCCGTTGCGCGAGGCGATGATCAGCTCGGCGAATTCGGCCGCGCGCATCAGCTGGGGATTGCCCTGGATGGTCAGGGTCTGGCTGGGGCCGTCGAGGATGCCGAGCGGCGCATTGGAATTGGCGTGGTTCAGCGCGGTGGCCAGTTCGTCGAGCGTGAGGTTACGCGCGTTCATCAGGTCGGCCTTGGCGCGCACCCGCACCGCGAAGCGTTTCTGGCCGTTGACCGTGACCTGCGCCACGCCCGGCAGGGTCGACAGGTTGGGCGCGATCAGGTTCTCGGCGTAGTCGTTGAGCTGGGACAGGTCCATCGACGGCGAGTTCATGACCATGAACAGCACCGGCGCGTCGGCCGGGTTGACCTTGCGGTAGGACGGCAACTCGGTCATCTCGATCGGCAGCTGGCGCTGGGCGCCCAGCAGCGCGGCCTGGACGTCGACCGCGGCGGTGTTGATGTCGATGTCCGGATCGAATTCCAGCGTCAGCGAGGTATTGCCCTGGGTGCTGGTCGAGGTGATCAGGCTGATCCCGGCGATGGTGGAAAACTGCTTCTCGAGCGGCAGCGCGACCGAGGAGGCCATGGTCTCGGGACTGGCCCCGGCCAGGTTGGCCGAGACGTTGATCACCGGCGTGTTGTAGC
>DASRXO010000916.1:0-2399 GCA_035654095.1 Telluria sp. | reverse complement strand
GCCACCGTGAAATACCGGGTGTACTGGGTGATCTTGCGGCGTCCTGCTTCGCCTTCCTTTTTCAGCGCTTCCATCTGCGGCGAGACGATCGACGCCAGCTGCATGATGATCGAGGCCGAAATGTAAGGCATGATGCCGAGTGCAAACACCGTGAAACGGGACAAGGCGCCGCCCGAGAACATGTTGAACATGCCCAGGATGCCGCCTTCGTTCTGTTTAAACAGCGCAGCCAGTTGTACCGGGTCGATCCCTGGGACAGGGATGTGAGCACCGATACGGTACACGACCAACGCGCCAAGCAAAAACCAGAGCCGACCCCAAGGGAAACCGGCAGCTGCACTCTTACCAAGTTGTGAATTAGTCGCCAATTGTTGCTCCGATCAGGCCAGGTGCCGTCAACTTAGGCTACCGAGCCGCCGGCGGCTTCGATCGCCGCTTTCGCGCCCGCGGTCGCTTTCACGCCTTTGAGGTTCACCGCCTTGGTGATCTCGCCGGACAGGATCACGCGCACATCGCGCGCCAGCACCGGCAAGATGCCTGCCTGCTTGAGCACCAGGATGTCGACATCGCCGACCGCCAGCTTGTTCAAGTCCGACAGCCGCACTTCGGCCTTGAAGGTGGCATTGAGCGACTTGAAACCGCGCTTCGGCAGACGGCGCTGCAGCGGCATTTGACCGCCTTCGAAACCGACCTTGTGGAAACCGCCCGAACGCGACTTCTGACCCTTGTGGCCGCGACCCGAGGTCTTGCCCAGGCCGGAGCCGATACCGCGGCCGACGCGGCGCTTGTAGTGCTTGGCGCCGTCAGCTGGTTGAATTGTGTTCAATTCCATTGTTTTCTCCGTTCGCAAGCCGACAGCGCTTACGAGACAACTTTAACGAGGTACGAGACTTTGTTGATCATGCCGCGTACGGATGGGGTGTCCTCCAACTCGGCGACCGAGTTGACACGACGCAGGCCCAAGCCGCGCACGGTGGCGCGATGCGACTCGCGGGTACCGATCAAGCCCTTGACCAATTGCACTTTGACTGTTTTTGTCATGATGTTCCGCCTTAGCCCAGAATCTCTTCGACCGATTTGCCGCGCTTGGCGGCGATCTCGGAAGGAGTGCTCATTTTCGACAAACCGTTCAATGTGGCGCGAACCAGGTTGTATGGGTTCGACGAGCCGGTGGATTTCGCCACCACGTCGGTCACGCCCATCACTTCGAAGATCGCGCGCATTGCGCCGCCGGCGATCACGCCGGTACCAGGCTTGGCCGGCATCATCATGACTTTCGATGCGCCGTGCTGGCCGGTGACTGTGTGCTGCAGGGTGCCGTTCTTGAGCGAGACCTTCATCAGGTTGCGGCGCGCTTCTTCCATCGCCTTTTGCACCCCGACCGGCACTTCCTTCGACTTGCCCTTGCCCATGCCGATGCGGCCATCGCCGTCACCGACCACGGTCAGTGCGGCAAATCCCATGATCCGACCACCCTTGACCACTTTGGTCACGCGGTTGATCGCGATCATTTTTTCGCGCATGCCATCATCCGGCTTGTCGCTTTGCATTTTCGCTTGCATTTTTGCCATGACGATTCTTCCTTAGAACTTCAGACCGGCTTCACGCGCGGCTTCTGCCAACGCCTTCACACGGCCGTGGTAACGGAAACCGGAGCGGTCGAACGCAACTACGGTAATCCCTGCTTTCAGAGCCTTCTCGGCCACGCGCTTGCCGACCAGTGCGGCCGCGGCGGCATTGCCACCCTTGCCGGACTTGCCTGCCAGTTCGGCGCGCACTTCGGCTTCGGCGGTCGAGGCCGAAACCAGGATCTTCGCGTCCGGGCTGATCAGGTTGGCGTAAATATGCAGGTTGGTGCGGTGCACCGACAGGCGATTTACCTTCAACTCCGCGATCTTGATACGGGTCTGGCGTCCACGACGCAGACGTGATTCTTTCTTGTCCATGGTCAGCCTTATTTCTTCTTGGTTTCTTTAAGCTTCACCACTTCGTCCACATAGCGGACGCCCTTGCCCTTGTAAGGCTCGGGGGAGCGGTAAGCACGCACTTCAGCGGCAACCTGGCCAACCTGCTGGCGATCGATCCCTTTGATCACGATCTCGGTCGGGGTCGGGGTGGCGCAGCTCACGCCGGCCGGCATCGAGTGCACGACCGGATGCGAGAAACCGAGCGAGAGGTTCAGCTTGTCGCCCGCGGCCTGGGCCTTGTAGCCCACGCCGACCAGCGCCAGCTTCTTCTCGAAGCCCTTGGTCACGCCATTCACCATGTTGTTGACCAGCGCACGCAGGGTGCCGGACATCGCATTCGACTCGCGGCTGTCGTCGACCACGTCGAAGGTCAGCGTGCCGCCTTTGTTTTCCACTTTTACCAAGCCGTTCAGGGGCTGGGACAAGGAACCC
>DASRXO010000915.1:0-2538 GCA_035654095.1 Telluria sp. | reverse complement strand
TCGGCGCCCAGGCCGTATTCGAAGCCGTCGGCGAAACGGGTCGAGGCGTTGACCATCACCGACGCCGAATCGACTTCGCGCAGGAAACGCAGGCTGGCGCTGTAGTCTTCGGTGACGATCGCGTCGGTGTGCTTCGACGAGTAGTTGTTGATATGCTCGATCGCTTCGTCGAGATCGGCGACGATCTTCACCGCCAGGATCGGCGCCAGGTATTCGGTGCTCCAGTCTTCCTCGGTGGCGGCGGCCAGGTGCGGGTAGCCGGCCAGCAGCGCCAGCGCCTCGGGATCGCAGCGCAGCTCGACTGCCTTGGCGGCGTACAGCGCGGCCAGCCGCGGCAGCGCGGCCGGCGCGACGGCGCGCGCGACCAGCAGGGTCTCCATGGTGTTGCAGGTGCCGTAGCGGTGGCACTTGGCGTTGAAGGCGATCGGCAGTGCCTTCTCGAGGTCGGCCTTGGCGTCGATGTAGACGTGGCAGATGCCGTCGAGGTGCTTGATCATCGGGACCGTGGCCTCGGCCATCAGGCGCGCGATCAGGCCCTTGCCGCCGCGCGGGACGATCACGTCCACGTATTCCGGCATGGTGATCAGGGCGCCGACGGCGGCGCGGTCGGTGGTGTCGACGATCTGCACGCCGTTGGCCGGCAGGCCGGCGCCGGCCAGGCCCTCGGCCACGATCTTGGCCAGCGCGCGGTTGCAGTGGATCGCTTCCGAGCCGCCGCGCAGGATGGTGGCGTTGCCGCTCTTGATGCACAGGCCGGCCGCGTCCACCGTCACGTTGGGACGCGCTTCGTAGATGATGCCGACCACGCCCAGCGGCACCCGCATCTGGCCGACCTGGATCCCGGTCGGGCGGTATTTCATGTTCGAGATTTCACCGATCGGGTCGGCCAGCGCGGCGACCTGGCGCAGGCCTTCGACCATGGTGGCGATCGCCTTGTCCGACAGCGACAGGCGGTCCAGCATGGCCGGGGCCAGGCCGTTGGCCGTGGCGGCGTCGAGGTCGAGCTGGTTGGCGGCGCGCAGCAGCGCGGCGTCGCGCACGATGGCGGCGGCGATCAGCGCCAGCGCGCGGTTGCGGGCGGCGCTGTCGGCGCGCGCCATCGCACGCGAGGCCTTGCGCGCCTGGCGGCCAAGCTGTTGCATGTATTCGGTGATGTCCATGATTGTCATTTCGTTTGGTTCCCGCGTGGGCACGGTGCCCGTACCCACCCTACGTCGGTACCCGTTGTCCCCGCGTGGGCACGGTGCCCGTACCCACCCTACGGTCGGTACCCGTAGGGTGGGTACGGCTTGTCGTGCCCACGCGTTCAGCCGCGGGCGACCTTCAGCGCCAGCTGCAGCATCGCGTCCCAGGCGTCGCCCGCGAAGGCTTTCGCGCGCAGGCCCTTGATCATCTTGTCGACCTGCGCCGCCTGCTGCAGCGCGCTCTCCAGCGCCGCCAGCGGGATGCGGCGCAGCGCCGGCTCCATCATGCGCTCGCGCGGCCCCCAGATCCGGTGCTCCTTGAGCAGCACGCCGAGCGGCCTGCCTTGCGCCATCCCGGACTTCAATTTTAACAGCGTACGGATTTCTTCGGCGACCGCCCACAATACCAGCGGCAGCGCCTCGCCCTCGCCCTTCAGGCCCTCGAGCATGCGCACCAGCCGCGCCGCGTCGCCGGCCAGCATCGCTTCGCTGAGCTTGAACACGTCGTAGCGCGCTACATTCAGCACCGCGTCGTGGATCTGCTCGAAACCGAGCTTGCCCGGCTCGTGCAGCAGCGCCAGTTTCTGGATCTCCTGGTGCGCCGCCAGCAAATTGCCCTCGACCCGGTCGGCGATGAAGTCGAGCGAAGGGCGGTCCGCGCTCTGCCCCTGCGCCGCCAGCCGGGCGCCGATCCAGGCCGGCAGCTGCGCGCGCTCGACCGCCGGGATCTCGATGTACACCGCGGCCTGCTGCAAGGCGCCGACCCAGGCCGCCTTGGCGGTCTGCCAGTCCAGCTTGGGCAGCGTGACCAGGGTCAGGTTGTCGGGACTCAGATCCTTGGCATAGCTTTGCAGCGCCGCGCCGCCGTCCTTGCCCGGCTTGCCGGTCGGGATCCGCAGCTCGATCAGCTTCTTGTCGCCGAACAGCGACAGCGCCTGGTTCGCCGCCAGCAGCTCGCCCCACTTGAAGCTGCGCTCGACGCTCAGCACCTCGCGCTCGGTGTAGCCGTTGGCGCGCGCGGCGCGGCGGATCTTGTCGGCCGCCTCCAGCGCCAGCAGGTGCTCGTCGCTGCTGATCACGTACAGCGGCGCCAGGCCCCTGGCCAGTTGTCCTTCCAGCGCGTCGACCCGTAGCTGCATCGGCCGCCCTTACGCCGGCTTGATCGCGGCGAGGCGGCGCAGGATCTGCTGCACCAGGTCGGTCTGCATGTCGCGGTACAGCAGGGTCTCTTCCGATTCCTTGGCCAGCACCTCGGTCTCGTTGAAACTCAGGCTGCGTTTCAGGCTGATCTCGGTGCGGCCCAGCAGCTCGCCGCCCTTGGCGTCGAGCACGTGGAACACCAGCGTGTAGGTCA
>DASRXO010000914.1:0-10392 GCA_035654095.1 Telluria sp. | reverse complement strand
GTTGCGGTCGACGTAACCGCTGTAGTCGATGTCGACCTTCGATTCGGTGATGCCGGCGCCGATGCGCGTATCCCAACCCCAGGCACTGCCGGTCAGGTCGAGCGCGAAGCGGGTCGCGGTAGCCGTATTCGCCGACGTATTCGAAGGAGCCAGGCCCGGGATGTAGCCGTACAGGCGTGCATTCGACGAGAACGGGTTGGTGATACCAGTGCCGACCGGGGCGCCAGGGGCAAAGGTGGTGGCAGCGATGGCGCCGACAGCAGGCGTCAGCGTGCCATTCGGGTTCAGGGCGTTGTTGCCCGCGAAGCTGGCCGTCGAGAAGAGCGGCGGCATGCCGCGGTTGTTGAGGCTGTCGCGCTTGAAGAACGAACCCTTGAAGGCCAGTTCCCAATCGGTGCCCAGCTTCTTGGTCGCGCCGATCACTACGTTGATGTTGTCGACTTGCGGCTGGATGAACGACGCGGTGTCGGTCACTGCGCACTGGCCGGCACGGTACTTGGCGAAGTTGCAGCTCGCATCAAGGAACTGGAAATTGGCTGCATTGTTGGCGCCGCCCGCACCGCTCGGATTGTACAGGAAAGGTGTGCTGGCCTGCGTCAGGAAGGAGTTCAGTGCGGTCGGCACACCCAGGGTCAGGTCGTTACCGCCTACGCCGCGCCAGTCGCGAGTGTCCCAGGCGTTGCCTGCGCGGTCGTTGACCGTGATGGCGCCCTGGTGGCGCCATTCGAGAGTCGTGAAGACGTTGTAGCCGTCGGTGTCGAGATCGCCGAAACCGGTGGAAAGGGACGCGCGCTGGGTTTTGCCGCCGCCATGTTGCGTCTGACCGGCTTCAGTAGCGAAGCGGGTGCCCTGGTAGTTTTTCTTGAGGATGATGTTGACCACGCCGGCCACCGCATCCGAACCGTACAGCGACGATGCGCCGGCTTTCAGAATATCGATGTGGTCAATGGCATCGAACGGAATGTTCGACACGTCGACGAAGGAGCGTTGCGCGTCATCGCCGAGAGCATACGGCGCCACGCGGTGACCATCGAGCAGTACCAGGGTTGCGCCGACCGTCAGGCCGCGCAGCGAGATACCGGAAGCGCCGTTGGCGAATGCGCCCGAGAAGCCGGTGCCGAGGGTACCGGCGCCGTTGGCGGCCAGGTCGGTCAGCAGCTCGGCGATCGAGGTCTTGCCGCTTTTCTGGATATCGGCGGCCGTGATCTGTTGCACCGGCGTCGCGGTTTCAGTATCGGTACGGCTGATCAGCGAACCGGTCACGACGACGCGTTGGACAGGCGCTGCCTGAGCGTCTTGAGCTTGTGCCAGTGCCGGGTTCGCGGCAACGGCAAGGGCGCCACTGGCGACCACTTGTAAGACCGCGAGGGACATCGATTTCATTCGAAACTTCATGTAAAACTCCTTCTGGCTCTCGGCCGTGATATTGATCTCTCCCTGTACGGCGGTCGTGCCGCCGTACATCGTCGCTCGGTAAGCGACTTGTACGATAAATATGCATGGGACCTTTCGTATCCATACATATTTAGGTTTCACATAGGAACATATCGAAAGAGCCAATGTCAATGTTGTCACGACAGATGTCATGGCGAAAACAACACTTTCGCCGAAATGCCCGCCGCCGGTGCGGCCGCGCACCGCGTCCGCGCGCCGCACCGCGCGCGTGCACGCGCCCTGTAAAACCAGGCCTGTTTTACACGTACGTACCCCCAAAATACTACATATTTTTAACTATTCCCTAGGCAATCAGGCAACGCGATTGACATGCATATGTGCGGATGTTTCCATCAACTCTTCAAGAAAAATATTTGTCACGGATACGTTTTTTTGATACGTCAACTGCGACTCTTGTTACCCCAGGATTGTCGACGCTTGACGCTTTTTTTCAGAGATTGGCGATAACAAATCGCCAACGCACCCAGAGGAGTTCTACATGACGTTCAAGATGAAATCGATGCCGCTTGCAATCCTGCAAGTGCTCGCCAGCGGTGCCCTGACGGCGCTGGCCGCGCAGCCGGCCCTGGCCCAGGACGCCGCGACCGGCGAGCCAGTGCAACGTGTGGTGGTGACCGGTTCGTACATCACCCGCGCCGACAAGGAAACACCCAGCCCGGTCCAGGTGATTACCGCCGACGACCTGAAAAAATCCGGTTACACCTCGGTGTCCGACGTGTTGCGCGACATTACCGCCAACGGTCAAGGCACGATCTCGCAGAGCTTCAACCGCGCCTTCGCCGGCGGCGCCAGCGGCGTGTCGCTGCGCGGCCTGACGGTCGGCGCCACCCTGGTGCTGATCGACGGCCACCGCATGGCGCCGTATCCGCTGTCGGACGACGACCAGCGCCCCTTCGTCGACATCTCGAACATTCCGTTTGACGCCGTGGAACGCATCGACATCCTGAAAGACGGCGCTTCCGCCGCTTACGGTTCCGACGCGATCGCCGGCGTGGTCAACGTGATCCTGAAGAAATCCTTCGTCGGCACCGCACTGACGGCCGAAAGCGGCACCTCGCAGCACGGCGGCGGCACCACCGAGCATGTGGCCGTCACCCACGGCTTCGGCGACCTCGACAAAGACGGCTACACCGCCTACGGCAGCCTCGAATATCGTCATCAGGGCACGATCATGCTGACCCAGCGCGCCGGCCAGGACTGGGCCAAGACCGACTGGACCTCGGAAGGCGGCCTCAACCTCACGCCAGGCGCCGTCAACCCGCTGATCCCGGTGCCACGCACGCTCCAGCCTTTCCTGTACAATCCGGCCGGCATCGGCGGGACCAACAACGCCGCCAACTACAGTTTCTACTCGGGCGGCTGCGCCAGCCTGACCGCGCTGCATGCCAACCAGTGCACCTTTGCCGACCCTTGGGCGCAAATCCAGCCTGAAACGTCGAACATCAACGTGCTCGCCAGCTTTACCAAGAAGCTGGCCGGCGACTGGCAGGTGAACGTCAAGGCGTCCATGCTCGAGAGTAAGGATTCCGTTGAAACCGCGCCGACCACCTTCCCGGCTGGCAGCTATGTCGGCAATACCGCGCTCGGCCCCGGCATCCTGCCGAACCAAGTCGGCGTAATCAATCCCTTCCTGGTGCCGACCAACTACCCGGGCAACACCACTGGCGGCCCGGCCCGCGTGTACGGCTACCTGACCGACCTGGGCGCCCGCATGGACGACGTCGATTCGAAATCCTACCGCCTGGTCGCGGAACTGACCGGCACGCTCGGCGCCTGGGACATTGCCGCTTCCGCCGGCTATACCCGCATCAACACCAACCAGACCTTCACCGGCAATGTCGACCGGGTTGCCCTGTACAACGCCCTGAACAGCACCACGCCGTACATGATCACCGGCGGCAACAGCGCGGCCGCCAACGCCGCGATCGCGCCGACCATTAGCGTCACCCAGACCGACGAACTCGATTTCGCCGAACTGCGTGGTACGCGCGAACTGATGGCGCTGGGCGGCGGTCCGCTGGCCATCTCGGTCGGTGGCAGCTACATCAAGAAGAAACTGAACGCGCCCGATGCGATTGAATTCGCCACCGGCCAAATCCCCGGCAGCACGGCCTACGCGCTGGGCTCCCAGACCAACACGGCCGCCTACTTCGAGCTGGTGGCGCCGGTGACCAAGACCCTGGAACTCGACGCAGCCGGCCGTTTCGACCATTTCGACACCTATGGCAATTCGAAGACGCCAAAAGTCGGCTTCAAGTGGTCGCCCTCCAGCATGATCACGCTGCGCGGCACCCATGCCCGCGGCTTCCGCGCGCCGGGTTCGGCGGAGAACGGCACCGCCGGTTCGAGCTTCAGCTTCAACCAGGTCAACGACCCCTTGCTGTGCCCGGGTGGCGATCCTAAGAAAGCGGGCAACGTGTCCGCCTTCTGCCTGTTCTCGCCAGCCTACGTGCAGACCACCACGCCTGACCTGCAGCCGGAGAAATCCAAGTCGAGCACCATCGGCCTGATCCTGGAACCGGTCAAGGGTTGGAGCACCACGCTCGACCTGTACAGCATCGAGATCGACAACCAGATCGTGACCGCGGCCTCGCTGCCTGGCTACGTGCCCGCCTTCGTGCGCGGCGCGCCTGCGCCGCAGCTGATCTCCGACGGCAACGGCGGCACGATCACCGCCACCCCGGCCGTCGGCCAGATCCTGTACGCAACGTCCGGCTACGTGAATGCAGGCAAGACCAAGACCACCGGCCTGGACGTGGACAGCGAGTACAAGTTCAAGCTGGGCGACATGGGTAGCCTGAAGGCCGGCCTGAACTTGAGCCACATGATGAGCTACACGCTGACCGCGAACGGCATCGACTACGAGTTGGCCGGCACCCACGGCCCGACCGTCATTTCGGGCGATACCGGCAATCCGAAGAACCGTGCGCAGGTGACCCTGTCGTACGACCAGGGCCCGCTGAACGTGACCGCGATCGTCAACTATATCGACAGCTACAGCGTGCTCGATCCATCGACCGGCCCGGGCAACAACGATACCTGCGAGGCATCGTTGCAAAACTCGAATCTGTACTTCGCAGACTCGAGCTATCCGACCCACTACTGCCGCGTCAGCTCGTTCACCACGACGAGCCTGAGCGCGTCGTACAAGATCAGCAAAAACCTGAGCGTGCACGGTTCGATCGTGAACCTGTTCGACCGTCAGGCGCCGGTCGACGCGCAAACCTATGGCGGCACCTCGATCGCCTCGGGTACCAACGCACCGTACAACCCATCGCTGCATCAGGCGGGCGCAGTCGGCCGCTTCTTCAGCCTCGGGGCGAACTACAACTTCTGACAGGCCTCGGGACGGCGCCAGCGCGTCGTCCCTGTCGCCGATTCTTGCAAGGGCGGACAGCTTTCGGGCGGTCCGCCCTTTTTCATGGCGCGCGCCGGCGACGCGGCATGCCGGCGGCGCAATCGATGCGGGTAAAATAGCGCCTTGCCTGTCCCTGGAAGATTTACATGTTGCGATTAAACGAAGTCAAACTGCCGCTCGACCATGGCGCCGACGACCTGCGCGCGGCCATCCTGGCGCGCCTGCAGATCGGCGCCGACGACTTGCGCGGCTATACGGTCGTCAAGCGCAGCTACGATGCGCGCAAGAAGAGCGCCATCGTGCTGATCTACGCGGTCGACGTCGACACGCCGCAGCAGGACGCCATCCTCGCGCGCCTGCCCCGCGACGCGCAGCTGATGCCCGCGCCCGACACCAGCTACCAGTTCGTGGCCGGCGGCGAGCGGCTGCAGGGACATGACCGCAAGCAGCGTCCGGTGGTGATCGGCAGCGGCCCCTGCGGCCTGTTCGCGGCGCTGATCCTGGCCCAGATGGGCCTGCGCCCGCTGATCCTCGAGCGCGGCAAGGCGGTGCGCGAACGCACCGTCGACACCTTCGGCTTCTGGCGCCAGCGCAAGCTCAATCCCGAATCGAACGTCCAGTTCGGCGAGGGCGGGGCCGGCACCTTCTCGGACGGCAAGTTGTACAGCCAGATCAAGGACCCCAGGCACTACGGCCGCAAGGTGCTGACCGAATTCGTGAAGGCCGGCGCGCCCGAGGAAATCCTGTACGTCAACAAGCCGCACATCGGCACCTTCCGGCTGGTCAAGATGGTCGAGCAGATGCGCGAGACCATCATCGCGCTGGGCGGCGAATACCGCTTCGACAGCAAGGTGGTCGACATCGAGGTCGAGCAGGACGGCGGCGCGCGCCAGGTGCGCGGCCTGATCCTGGCCAGCGGCGAGCGGATCGCCACCCGCCACCTGGTCATGGCGATCGGCCACAGCGCGCGCGACACCTTCGAGATGCTGTATGAACGCGGGGTCTACATCGAAGCCAAGCCGTTCTCGATCGGATTCCGGGTCGAGCATCCGCAATCGCTGATCGACGCCTGCCGCTTCGGCCCGAACGCCGGCAACAAGATCCTCGGCGCCGCCGATTACAAGCTGGTGCACCACGCCTCCAACGGGCGCTCGGTGTACAGCTTTTGCATGTGCCCGGGCGGCACGGTGGTGGCGGCGGCGTCCGAGCCGGGCCGGGTGGTGACCAACGGCATGAGCCAGTATTCGCGCAACGAGCGCAACGCCAACAGCGCGATCGTGGTCGGCATCACGCCGGCCGATTATCCGGGCCATCCGCTGGCCGGCATCGCGCTCCAGCGCCGGCTCGAGGAAGGCGCGTTCGCGCTGGGCGGCGGCAATTACGACGCGCCCGGCCAGTTGATGGGCGACTTCGTCAAGGGCCGCGCCTCGACCGCATTCGGCGCGGTGCTGCCCTCGTTCAAGCCGGCGGTGCACCTGACCGACCTGGCCGGCGCCCTGCCCGATTACGCCATCGCCGCGATGCGCGAAGCCCTGCCCGCCTTCGACAAGCAGATCAAGGGCTATTACAAGGAAGACGCGGTGCTGACCGGGGTGGAGACCCGCACCTCCTCGCCGATCCGCATCAAGCGGCGCGACGACGACTTGCAAAGCCTGAACACGCGCGGCCTGTTCCCGGCCGGCGAAGGCGCCGGTTACGCCGGCGGCATCCTGTCGGCGGCGGTGGACGGCATCAAGGTGGCCGAAGCGGTCGCGCTGTCGATGTTGGGCACGGCTACAGCCAGCCCGACTTCTTGAACAGGTAGTACAGATAGCCGCAGACGCCGACCATCACGCCGACCGCCACCGGATAGCCGAACTTCCAGTCGAGTTCGGGCATGAACTTGAAGTTCATGCCCCAGATGCCGGCGAAGGCGGTAAACACCGCGAAGATCGCGGCCCAGGCCGCGAGCCGCTTGTTGACTTCGCTCTCCTCGATGGCGACCATCGACAGGTTGACCTGGATCGCGGTGCTGATGGTGTCGCGCATCGCGTCGAGCGAGCCATTGATGCGGTACAGGTGGTCGTGCACGTCGCGGAAGTATTCCTGGGTATGGTTGCAGATCGCCGGCACCCGGCCGCCGTACAGCTTGCCGACCGCATCCATCAGCGGCGCGACCGCGTGGCGCAGCAGCAGCACCTTGCGCTTGAGCTCGTACAGGCGTTCGATATTCGCGCGCTGGGAGCCGCGGATGAAGATGCGCTCCTCGATGGTTTCGAGTTCGGTCTCGAGCATGTCGACCACCGGGAAATAGCGGTCGACCACGGCATCCATCAGCGCGTAGAGCACGAAGGCCGCGCCTTTGGAGAGCAGGTGCGGCTCGCGTTCGGCGCGCGCGCGCACGCCGAGGAAGCCCTGGCTCGCATTGTTCCGCACCGACAGCACGTAATTGGCGCCGACGAACACATCGACTTCGCCGATGGCGAGCTGGTCGCCGCTCAGGTCGACGGTCTGGACCACGGCGAACAGGGAATCGCCGTATTCCTCGATCTTGGGGCGCTGGTGGCCGCGCATGGCGTCCTCGACGGCCAGTTCGTGCAGGCTGAACTCTTCCTGCATCTGTTTCAGCTCGTCCGGGGTGGCGTCGCGCAGGGCGACCCAGACGAAGCAATCGGGGCGCCCGATATAGTCGCTGATGGCGTCGACCGGAATATCGGCCAGCTTCTTGCCATCCTGGTAGACGACGCAATTGATCAGCATAGGGCTCCCATCATGAATGCGGGACGTCCCGCCGCCCAGAGCTTACCAAAAAAACCGATGGGGTCAGGTCTGACATTCGTACATTTCTCCAGCAAAATGTACGAATGTCAGACCTGACCCCATCGGTCTTTTCAATCCCGCTTGGCGCCGTGCCGCCGGGCCTGGCGATTCCGGGCCGTAGAAACGCATTGGGGTCACATCTGACATTCGTACATTTCACCAAGAAAATGTACGAATGTCAGATGTGACCCCAAATTTTTGAGGAGCAAGGCCAGCGGGCCGGCGGGCGATTTACTCGTCCTTGGCGCCGTCGATGCCGAGCTCGGCGATCTTGCGGGTGATGGTGTTGCGGCCGATGCCCAGCCGTACCGCGGCGTCGTTCTTGCGCCCGTGCGTGTGCTTCAGCGCGGTCTTGATCAGGGCCGACTCGAATTGCCGCCCCAGCACGTCCATCACCTCGGACTGCCCCGCGCTCAGCATGCTCGCCGCCTGCAGCTCGAGCAAGCCGATCCAGCCGCCGGTGGCGCCCAGTGCCGCCAGCGTCGCACTGCCCGGCGCCGCGCTCACTTGCGCCGCCCCGTTCGGCAGCACGCTGTCGGTCAGCGCCAGCGGCACCGCCGCGCCGGCGCCGCCGTCCTGCCCTTGCGTCAGCTCCAGCGGCATGTCCTTGACTTCCACCGTCTGCCCCGGCGCCATCACCGTGATCCAGTTGCACAGGTTTTCCAGCTGCCGCACATTGCCCGGCAGCTCGAGCCCGCCGAGGAAGTGCAGCGCGCCCTCGCTCATGCGCTTCGCTTCCACCCCCAGCTGCTTGGCGCTCTGCACCAAAAAGTAACGCACCAAAATGGGGATATCTTCGCGCCGCTCCCGCAAACTGGGCAGCCGCAGCCGAATCACATTCAGCCGGTGATACAGGTCTTCGCGGAACAGGCCGTCGCGCACCCGCTGCTCGAGATTCTGGTGGGTCGCCGTGATCACCCGCACATTGGCCTTCATCGGCTGGTGCCCGCCGACCCGGTAGAAGTGGCCGTCCGACAGCACCCGCAACAGCCGGGTCTGCAAATCGAAGGGCATGTCGCCGATCTCGTCGAGGAACAGGGTGCCGTTCTCGGCCTGCTCGAAGCGCCCGCGCCGCGTGGTCTGGGCCCCGGTGAAGGCGCCGCGCTCGTGGCCGAACAGCTCGGACTCGAGCAGGTCTTTCGGGATCGCCGCCGTGTTGAGCGCGATGAAGGGCTGCTGCGCGCGCGGGCTGTGCTTGTGCAGCGCGCGCGCCACCAGCTCCTTGCCGGTGCCCGATTCGCCAGTGATCAGCACCGTCACATTCGATTGCGACAGGCGCCCGATCGCGCGGAACACTTCCTGCATCGCCGGCGCCTGGCCCAGGATCTCGGGGGTGTCGGTGGGCCCCGATTCGACGCTGGTCTCGCGCAGGCTTTCCTCCAGCGCGCGCCGGATCAGCTCGACCGCCTTGTCGATGTCGAAGGGCTTGGCCAGGTATTCGAAGGCGCCGCCCTGGAATGCGGCCACCGCCGAGTCGAGGTCGGAAAACGCCGTGATGATGATCACCGGCAGGCCCGGAAAACTGGCTTTCACCGTCTGCAGCAAATCGAGGCCGGACTCGCCCGGCATGCGGATGTCCGACACCAGCACCTGCGGCGTTTCGTATTCGAGCGCCGCCATCGCCTCGCGCGCATTGGCAAAACTGCGGGTGGCCAGGTTCTCGCGCGCCAGGGCTTTTTCCAGCACCCAGCGGATGGAGGCGTCGTCGTCGACTATCCAGATTGGTTTCATGTATTCGCGCTTCCCCGCAATATGGATCTTCAATTGGTGGGATCCGTCCCCCGGGTCCTGCGCCGCCGCTTATGGCAGGGGCAGCAGGATCCTGAAGTCCGTCAATCCAGGCCGGCTTTCGCACTCGATCACGCCCATGTGCTGTTGCACGAAGGTTTGCGCCAAGGTCAGTCCCAGCCCGCTGCCGCCCTCCCGTCCCGATACCAGGGGATAGAAGATGCGATCGCGGATCTGGGGCGGGATGCCCGGTCCATTGTCGATGATATGCAAGTCTAATGCCAGGCCGTAGCGGACCTTGGCCAGGGTGACCTGGCGGCCCACCCGGGTGCGCAAAATCAGCTCGGCGTCGCCGGCCTGGATCCGCTCCGACAGCGCCTGGGCCGCATTGTGCGCGATATTGAGCACGGTCTGGATCAGTTGCTCCTTGTCGCCGCGGAACTCGGGGATCGAGGCGTCGTAATCGCGCTTGATGGTCAGGCCGCTGGGAAACTCGGCCAGGATCAGGCTGCGCACCCGTTCGCACACTTCGTGGATATTCACATCGCCGACGATGTGCGGCCGGCGGTGCGGCGCCAGCAGGCGGTCGACCAGGGTTTGCAGCCGGTCGGCTTCCTTGATGATGACCTGGGTGTACTCGCGCAGCTGGCTCAACTCGCGCGCCGGCAGTTCGAGCTCGAGCAACTGAGCCGCGCCGCGGATGCCGCCCAGCGGGTTCTTGATCTCGTGCGCGAGATTGCGGATCAACTCCTTGTTGACCTGGCTCTGGTCGAGGATGCGCTCCTCGCGGTCGAGCTTGAGCTGCTGGACGTTCTCGCGCAGCTCGATCACGATGTCGCCGCCGTCGATCGCGCTGACGATGCTGTGCACATGCAGCGGTTCGCGCCCGCTGCGCTCGAGCGTGAGGTCCTGGCGCAGGTCGGCGAACTGGTGCGCGAGCGCCTGCTCGCACAGGTTGGCCAGTTCCTCGGCATTCAGGAACAGCGCGGTCAGCTTCTGGCGCGACAGGGCCTTGAGCGAACTCTCGAGCAGGTTCTCGGCGGCCGCGTTGG
>DASRXO010000913.1:0-3662 GCA_035654095.1 Telluria sp. | reverse complement strand
ATCGAGACAAAAGAAGCTCGTGCGCGAAGATGGCGACGAAACGAAGAGGCTAGGACTTTGGCGGAAATGCAACCATGCCTCTTCTGATCCCGATGTCAATAAAATTATTCCGGACACTAGTGCGCCTGCGCGGGAACGACGTCCGCTTAGCCCCTGAGCACCTTGAGCTGGTCCTCGGCGTCCGCGCGAAACTTTTTGTTGAGGCCACCCTTGAACGCCAGCGCTTTTTCGAAGGCCGCGATGGCCTTCGGCTTGTCGTTCAGCGCCTGCCATGAGCGCGCGAGGCGGTAGTGGATGTGCGGACGATCGGCCAGCGCCAGCGCCTTCTCGAAGCCGGCCACCGCCTCGCGGTGCTTGCCCTGCTCCTGCTGCGCGCGCGCCAAGCCGTACGGTCCCGAATCGCTGTCGGGGAAGCGCTTCTGCACTTCCTGGAACACGCGCTCCGCGTCGGCATACTTCTTCTCGTTGACGTATTTGCTGCCAAGGTCGGTGAGCACGTCACGCTGCGCATCGGCCAGCGCCTCGTTGGCGCCGGGGCGCACCGCCAGCGCGGCCGCTTCGGCTTTCGCATATTGCTCGGCGTCGATGTCGAGGCTGGCGGCCATCAGCTTGCCCGCGTCCGCGTTCAGCGTCGCGGTTTGCGCGGCGAAGCTGCGGGCCTTGTCGGTGCCGCCGCCGACGATCGACGGCGCCTGGATGTAGTACTGCAGCATCGAGAAGCGCGCGTCGATATTCTGCGGATCGAGCTCCACCGCCTTGGCGAACGCATCGCGGATCGTGCCGGCGTAGCGCATCGCGGCCATCATCCCCGAGTTCATCGCCTTCGCACCGAGCGCGTTGCCGTAGGCGAGGTGGCAGTTCGACAACTGCGGATGCGCGGCCACGCATTGCTCGCCCAGCTTGACGGCTTCTTCGATGCGGCTTTCGGGACCGAACGCGAGGATCGCTTCGCTGCGCGCCACCAGCGCGTCGGCGTTGCCCGGCTCCTGCGCCAGCCTGGCGCCGGTGGCGCGCTCCACCTCGGCGTACTTGCGCGCCTTGAGCAGGGCCGTGTAGTCATTGGCGCGGGCCGATTGGCCGGCCAGCAGGAGGCACAAGGCGGCAAGAGAGATCGATGGCAGTTTCATGGTTGTTTTCCTTGTCTATTCATAGCGCAGGCAGTCGACCGGCAGCAAACGCGAGGCGCGCCGCGCCGGATAAAAACCGAAGAACACGCCGACCAGCGTCGAGAACCCGCAGGCGATCGCGATCGCCGACGGCGTGATGAAGACCTCGAACTTGCCGCTCGCCGTCACCGCGGCCGCGCAGCCGGCGGCGATCGCGATGCCGACCACGCCGCCGGCCAGGCAGATCACCACCGCCTCGGTCAGGAACTGCAGCAGCACGTCGCGCGGCTTGGCGCCGATCGCCATCCGGATCCCGATTTCGCGGGTGCGCTCGGTGACCGACACCAGCATGATGTTCATGATGCCGATCCCGCCCACCACCAGCGACACCGCACCGATCAGCCCCAGCATGAAGGCGATGCCGGTGCTGATCTTGGTCGCGGTCTCGGCGAACGAGGCCAGGTTCTCGATGCGGAAGTCGTCCGGCTCCTCGAACTTGATGTGATGGCGGTCGCGCAGGGTTTCGTTGATGTCCTCGATACCGTCCTGCAGGTTGGCGCCCGGCTTGCCCTGCGCGACCACGTAATGCACGCTGTCGGGAAAGGGACTGCGCACCAGGTTCGCGCGCGCCGCGGTGATCGGCACCAGCACCATGTCCGACAGGTCGCCGCCGTCGACCTGCTTGCCTTCGCCATGCAGCACGCCGACCACCTGGAAGGCCACGTTCTCGATGCGGATGTATTTGCCCAGCGGGTCGATCTTGTAGAAGAACTGGTCGGCCACCTTCTGGCCGATGACCACCATGCGCGCGGCGGCGCGCATGTCGGCCTCGCTGAACACGCTGCCTTCCTCGATCTTCCAGCCGCGGATCTTGAACATGGCCGGCGTCACGCCATGCACGGTGCTGGCCGAGGTCTCGTTGCCGGCGGTGAGCTTGAACGCGCCCTGCAGCGCGGGCGCGGCGCCGGCCAGGCTGGGCAGGGCGTTGAGGGCCGCGGCGTCGGCCAGCGTGATCGACGGCGCGGCGCCGGCGCGCATGCGGCGTTCGGTCGCGCGGTTGCCGCCGGGGAGCACGAACAGCATGTTGGTGCCGAGCGCCTCGAGCTGCTTGCCGATGAAGCGCTGCATGCTCTCGCCGAGCGCGAGCAGCAGCACCACCGAGGTGATCCCGATGATAATGCCGAGCATGGTCAGCGCGGTGCGCAGGCGGTTCGCGCCCATCGATCGGAAGGCTTCGATCACGACCTGGGCGAAGTTCATGGCGCGCCCTGCCCGGGGTGGCTGTGCGCGAACAGGCGCAGGCCCTCGGCGGCCGGGCCGTCGTACAGCACGCGGCCATCCTTCAGCCGCACCAAGCGCTTGCTGTAGGCCGCGATGTCGGGTTCGTGGGTCACCAGCAGGATGGTGATGCCGCGCTCGGCGTTGAGCTGCTGGAAGGCGCGCATGATCTCGACGCTGGTCTGGGTGTCGAGGTTACCGGTCGGCTCGTCGGCCAGGATCAAGGGCGGGTCGGCCACCAGCGCGCGGGCGATCGCCACCCGCTGCTGCTGGCCGCCGGACAGCTGGTTCGGCGTGCGCTTCGCGTAATCGGCCAGGCCCACGCGTTCGAGTTCGGCCAGCGCCTTGGCGTGCGCCCTGGCGCGGCCGACGCCGGCGTAGATCAGCGGCAGCGCCACGTTCTCGGCCACGCTCATGCGCTTGATCAGGTTGAAGCTCTGGAACACGAAGCCGATGGTGCGGTTGCGGATGGTGGCCAGCGCGGCGCGCGACAGGGTCAGGCTATCGATCCCGTTGAGCAGGTAGGCGCCGCTGGTGGCCTGGTCGAGGCAGCCGAAGATATTCATCAGCGTCGACTTGCCCGAGCCCGACTGGCCCATCACGGCGAGGAAGTCGCCGCGCGGCACCTGCAGGTCGATGTCGAACAGCACCGGCGTCGCCACGCTGCCCGAAAAATAACTCTTGCTGACCTTGCGGATATCGATCAGCGCCGCGCTCATTCGGGCTTGTCCTGGCCGCCCGTGAGCACGCGGGTGACGACCTTGTCGCCTTTCTTCAGCTCGCCCCCGAGCACCTCGGTGTAGCGGAAGTTCGACAGGCCGATCTTGATGTCGACCGGCTTGGCCTGGTTCTTCTCGTCCAGCTTGTAGATCTTGAACTGGCGCGTGGTTTCGTTCTTGCTGCGGAAGGCGAGGTCGTCGTCCTCGGCCGGCGGCGCGGCGGGCGGGGCGCTGGCGGCGGGCTTGCCGGCGTCGCGCGCCTTCTGGCGCTTGAGTTCCTTCTCCTGCTCCTCGTCGCTCAAGCGAAAGCGCAGTGCCGCGGTCGGGATGCGCAGCACGTTGGGACGATTGCCCACCACCAGCCGCACCTGCGCCGTCATGCCGGGCTTGAGCAGCTCTTCCCTGTTCTCGACGTCGAGCACCACGTTGTAGGTGACCACGTTTTGCACCACGTTGGCGGCCAGGCGGAACTGGCGCATGCTGGCGTCGAACTCCTTGTCCGGATAGGCGTCGACCACGAAGCGCGCCGGCAGCCCGGCCTTGAGCGCGCCGACGTCGG
>DASRXO010000912.1:0-3961 GCA_035654095.1 Telluria sp. | reverse complement strand
CTCGGCTTCGCGCATACGATCGGCGAATTCGGCGTGGTGCTCATGATCGGCGGGAATATCCCGGACAAGACGCGCGTGGTGTCGGTGCAGATCTACGGCCACGTGGAAGCGATCGAGTACGCGCAGGCGCACTGGCTTTCGGCCGGCATGCTGGTCGTCAGTTTCCTGACGCTGCTGCTGCTGTACACCTTCAACCCGACCCGGAAGCCAACGTGAGCCGGCCCCTCATACGCGCGCAGTTCAAGGTCGAGCGCAGCGGATTCACGATGCAGGCCGATCTCGACTTGCCGGGCCGCGGCGTCACCGCCTTGTTCGGTCATTCCGGTTCCGGCAAGACCACGATCTTGCGCGCCATCGCCGGCCTCGAGCGCCATGCGGGCGGCTACCTCGAGGTCAATGGCGAGATCTGGCAGGACGATGCCCGCAAACTGTTCGTGCCGGTGCATCGCCGCGCGCTGGGCTATGTGTTCCAGGAGGCGAGCCTGTTCCCGCACTTGTCGGTGCAGGGCAACCTCGACTTCGGCCGCACCCGCGCGCGCGCCG
This sequence comes from Telluria sp., assembly GCA_035654095.1. Taxonomy (GTDB): domain Bacteria; phylum Pseudomonadota; class Gammaproteobacteria; order Burkholderiales; family Burkholderiaceae_D; genus Telluria_A. The sequence continues at coordinate 3,418 of DASRXO010000912.1, read as the reverse complement.
CGGACAGCGACAAGACGATGGCGCAGGCGCTGTCCCTGCTGGGAATCGAGCACTTGCTGGCGCGCCGCTCGACCGAGCTGTCCGGCGGCGAGCGCCAGCGCGTGGCGATCGCGCGCGCGCTGCTCACCAGGCCGCGCCTGCTGCTGCTGGATGAACCGCTCGCTTCGCTCGACGCCAAGCGCAAGGAGGAGGTGCTGCCTTACCTCGAACGCATCCACGAGGAACTCGACATCCCGATGCTGTACGTGAGCCATTCGACGGAAGAAGTGGCGCGCCTGGCCGACCATGTGGTCCTGCTCGATGCGGGCCAGGTGCGGGCCAGCGGTCCGGCCGCGGAAACGCTGGCGCGGCTCGACCTGTCGATGGCGCTGGCCGACGATGCCGGGGTGGCGGTCGATGGCGTGGTGGAAGACGTCGATACGCACTACGGCCTGCTGCAGCTGCGGGCGGCGGGCGGCACGATGCACATCGCGCACAAGGCGCTGGCGCCGGGCGCCAGGCTACGCATGCGCATCCTGGCGCGCGACGTCAGCCTGGCGCTGGCGCCGCAGACCGGCAGCTCGATCCTGAACCAGCTGCGCGCGACCGTGGTGGCGGAATGGCCGGCGGTCGACGCCGCGCATGTCATCATCAAGCTCGACGCCGGCGGCACGCAGCTGCTGGCGCGCATTACGCGGCGCTCGCGCGACCAGCTGGAGATCGCGATCGGCAAAACGGTCTGGGCCCAGGTCAAGGCGGCCGCACTGTTGTCGATGCGCTGAACCCATCATGGAGGTACATGAATGAAGACCAGGATCGCACTCAAACTGCGCTTGATGCGCGCCGATGACGTAGCCATCGGGCCCGGCAAGGCAGACCTGCTCGACGCCATCGTGCAGACAGGTTCGATCAGCGCGGCCGCGCGCGCGATGGAAATGTCGTACCGGCGCGCCTGGCTCCTGGTGGATGTGATGAACCGCAGTTTTCGCGTGCCGCTGGTGCGCGGCGCGGCCGGCGGCAAGCAGGGCGGCGGCGCCCAGGTGACGGAAGCGGGCCTGCGCGTGCTCGCGCAATATCGCAAGATGGAGGCGGCCGCGCTGGCCGCGGCCGAGCCGCATCTGCATGCCCTCGTCCGACAACTGCGAACGGCCCCTGACGAGTGAGCCGGCGCCATCGCTCACCCGCCCGACGGGAAGCCTCCGCGCTTACAGGTCCACGCTCATCGACAGCGCTGCCGTGCGCGGCGCGCCGATGTGCGCCACCATATTGCCCTTGTTGGTGCCGGTGATGGTGGCCGGGCCGATGGTCGACCAGTAGCGCGCGTCGGCGACGTTGTTGACCATCAGCCGCCAGGTTACCGCCTTCGACAGCACGGTGCTGGCGTAATTGAGGCCAAGGTTGAAGACGTCGGCCGCCGCCGCGAAGGTGGTGTTGGTATCGTTGGCCGGACGCTTGCCGATGTGCTGCCAATCAGCCGACAGCGCCAACCCGGGAATCGCCGCAAGCTGGTAGTCGAGCAAGATGTTCGAGCGCGCTTTCGGCATGCCCACATACTGCTTGCCGTCGGTGGCCGGATTGCCGGTGCCGTTCAGCTTCGGGTCGAGCAGCGTGATGCCGCCGTAGACCACCAGGTGCGGCGCGATCTCGCCGGCCGCTTGCGCCTCCATGCCGACGTTGACCTGTTGGCCCGAGATCTTGAAGACGTTATCCACCGGGTCGGTATTGGCGAACGGACGTTCGAGGCGGAACAGCGCCATCGACAAATCGAGCTTCGACAGCGCCACCTTCATGCCTGCCTCCACCTGTTTGCTGCGGTACGGCGCCAGCGACTGGTTGGCGTTGGCGCTGCCGGCCGGGCCGAGGTCTCCCTGCTGCAGGCTGCTCGCATACGTCAGATAGGTCGTGACGTCGGCGCGCGGCTTGAAGATCACGCTCGGCATCGGGCTCCAGCCGTGCGCGTCGTAGTGGGAGGTCAGTACGCCTTTTGCATTGTAGTTATCGGTCGTCATGCGATCATTGCTGGCGGCGAGCTTCAGCTGCCACTGCGGGCTGAAGCTCATCGTGTCGCCAAGATTGACGCCCTGCTGCCACGCGATCGACGAGCGGTACTGGTTGCCGATGTCAGGCAGTCCGGCGGCCGGCAACGGGAACACCAGCGGGTTGTCGATGCTGGCCGAGCCAAGCAGCACGCTCGATGCCGGCGCCGCGGTCACCAGCGCGTTGGTGATCGCCTTGAAGCCCGTGGTGCCGAAGGTCAGGTCGTGGCCGATGGCGCCGGTGACCAAGCGGCCGTTCAAGTAAGCGACATTGCTGTCGATGCCGAAGTGCGGCGCGAAACCGTTGGCCAGCGAGGCAGTGTAGGCGCCGCTGTTGTTGGTCAGGTTATTGACCGGCGTGTTGATGTTGCGGTCCACCGACTGATCGAGGGCGCCGATCACATAGCGCCAGTTGGCGCCGAGCTTGCCGGTCAGGCGCGCACTGCCGATCCTGTTGTGCAGGTCGACGCCCGCATATTCCTGGCCGAAGCCGACGCGGGTCGGATCGGGTGCGGCGGGCAGCGTCGTCGCCTGGCCGTAGGTGAACCAGCCCGGATAGCCTTTCTGCGTCAGGTCGTGCGCCTGGTAGTTCAGCTCGAGCGTGGCGTCGCGCGTCGGCCGGATGTCGAGCGCCACGCTGCCCAGCTTGCGATTGAGGTCGCTGTGGTCGACGAAGCCGCTGCCGTTGCTGGACAAGAGATTGATCCGGTAGCCCAGCATGCCGCTGGCGCCCACCTGGCCGCCCAGATCGACCTGGCTGGTGACGATGCTGCCGGTCTCGTAGCGCACGGAGGCGCGCGCGAGCGTCTGCGCGGTCGGGCGCTTGCTGACAAAGTTGAACATGCCGGCCGGGTTGGCCGGTCCGAACGCCGCCGCCGGCGAGCCGGTGAACACCTCCAACTGCTGCACCGCTTCCATCGCGTTGGCGCCGGTGACGAACATCGTCATGCCATCCATGCGCGTGTTCTGGTAGTTATTGCCCTGCATGCCGCGCGTGGCCGGACGCAGCACTTCGGAACCTTGCTGCTCCTGGAACTGCACCAGCGGCATGTAGTTCAGGGCCTGCCTCAGGCTTGAGATCTGCTGGTCTTCGATCAGCGAGGCTGGCAGCACCTCGATCGAATGCGGCGTATCGAGCAGGCTCGAGGAGCCGAGCGGGCCGAGCGCATACGGCGCAGCGACGCGGTAGCCGTCCGCCCGCGTGCCTGGATTGGCAGGGTCGACCCGCGCGCCGTTGACGACGACGACGGGCATGCCGCTGTCGGATTGGGCGTGCGCGATGGTGGCCGGCGAGAGCAAGGCAAGCAGCAGCAGGGAAGGGCGAGGGGTGCGGCGGGTAGAGAGCATCATTGGATCGGTTCCGGGTTATCGGGGATGGCGCGCACGAGTTTGTGCAGCGATGG